>NZ_VPBE01000005.1:0-132086 GCF_013418895.1 Acinetobacter sp. YH12116
CGCGACTCATGAGTGCTCGGTTATATGCGGGCCAATTGGTTGTGCGGTAGATTTTGTGTGCAGGCTTCTTCATTTGAAAATTATATCGCTGAAAAACCCTTTACAGATAGGTTTGTGCAACAAAGCCCTGTCAACCTATAAAATTTAAATAATTGATTTTAATCTTCATCTGTCGCATATACATTGCGACAGGTGAAAGATTATCAATGATTATTTTATAGAAAAGCAATCTATATAAATATTCATTTTTCATATTTTATGGATTTTTATTTTTAGATATTCGAAGCAAAATAATATATCTTAAAGGTATTTATATAATACCTATAAAATATGCTTAGCTCTCCTCTTTAAAATAAATCAGCTCCATATAAAGAATATAAAAATAAAACGGAGCGCAATAAAAAAAGCCCTGACAATGTCAGGGCTTTTTGAATTTGGCGGAAGCGGTGTCCGTCTAACAGTAGTCCTAAACAATCCCAAATAACATTATAAACATATATTTTTCAATTATTTAATATTTTAATTATCCAAAGCCATCTTGCCCAATCCTACTATTTCCAGTATTTTATGAGGGGTAGGTTGTGGGGTAAAATATAATATGCCAAAGAAATCTAAAGAGTTATCTGCTCTGAGTGTAGCAAAAATTAAAACGACTGGTCGACATTCTGTAGGGGGTGTTGATGGCTTATGTCTAAATGTCGAGGGTAATTCCCGTGTCTGGATTTTGCGTGCTGTTGTGGGGAAACGTCTGGATAAAGATGGAAAGTTGAAACCTCATCGTCGTGATATTGGTATCGGCCCCTACCCTGAAGTTTCTTTAGCTGAAGCCCGTGCCAAAGCCACTGAATTACGATTACAAATACGAAGTGGCATTGATCCAATTGCTCATAAACAAGAACAACTAGAAAAGCTGTATGTTCAGAAACTTCGTGACAAAACATTCCTTGAGTGTGCAAAAGTCGTTATTGCCAATAAAACCCGTGAACTGAAAAATGAAAAGCATATTGGGCAATGGACATCTACATTAGAATCCTATATCTATCCAGCTTTAGGCAATCGTTCAATTAGCACAATTACAAAAGTTGATATTGCCGAAGTTCTTAGACCTATCTGGATTGAAAAGAACGAAACAGCTAAACGTATTCGTGGTCGTATAGAAACTATTTTTGATTATGCTAAGGCTATGGGATATCTTGTTGGGGATAACCCAGCTGAATGGAAAGGTAATCTTGAACCTATATTGGGTAACATAAAACAGGAATCACGCCCCCACCCATCCTTACCTTATGAACAGGTAGCTGAGTTTATTCAGCACTTGAGGCAGAAAAAAGGTATTTCACCTAAGGCTCTGGAATTTACGATTTTAACGGCTTGTCGGTCTGGAGAGATTTTTGGTGCAACGTGGCAGGAAATCGATTTTAAACATAAGGTTTGGATCATTCCGAAAGAACGGATGAAAGCAGATAAAGAGCATCGCGTACCTTTATCTCAAGAAGCAATTGCTTTGCTAGAGTTAATTAGACCATATACGCAGCAACAAAATTTCATTTTCCCTGCTCCACGTGGCGGTATGCTTTCTGACATGTCATTGACAACTCTGATCAAACGTATGCATGAACAAAAGCTTAAAGAAAATGGCTTAGGCTATATTGATCCAAAGCAAAATCGAGTGATTACGACCCACGGTTTCCGTTCAACCTTTCGTGATTGGTCAGCTGACAAAACAGATTATCCACGTGAGGTTTGTGAGCATGTACTTGCACATAAGCTGCCAGATGAAGTTGAAGCTGCATATTTACGTGGGGCTTATCTAGAAAAACGTAAAGGATTGATGGCGGACTGGGCTGAGTTTTGTGTTACGTAAAAATAAATATTGTAAAAATCGTGCTTCATCATTAAATAGTAGAAGCACGAATATGCTCATAAATTTTTTTTATATTTGTAATGACAGTTTCACAAAACAATTTACAGGCTGCATAAATTCATTAATTTTTAAATAATAGTTAATTATTATTTAGCCTGAAATGAGCTGAAAACTGGATCAGAGTACTGTTTAGATTCACTCAGATCGTTACAACAATAATCCATAAAAGTTAGCTTAACAAAGTAACTATCAAAAATAATTACTTTAATTGCTATACGAAATAAACTGAACTCCTGTTGGTCTATTTGATCTAAATAGAGCTCTGAGTACTCTTTAAAATGTTCAATCTTACTTTTTACTGTAAACCATTTAGATACCGCTGGTGGATAACTCTTAATCAATGCGTGAATAATAGATTCAGTATATTCATGACGGCTTGTCTTTTCTTGTTCAGGTCGATCCCATGCACCAATAAACAACTCTTTTTCAATAGGTGAATCATAATACTCTGGCTGATAAAAAAATCTAATTTCTTTAACTGTGCCAGTTGATAAATCCGCTTTTTCTTCAGGATAAGCTTGTACAAGCCATTTTTGCGATAAAGCCAATTTCCACATATCCGTATTAATGAGTCTGAGTTGATTTAATTTTTTAGAATCATTTTGAATAGTATCACTCACAATATATTGCTCTGAATCTTCAAATGTAAAATGCGGTATATTAAAAACTTTAGGGCTATGTTCTACTTTTGGAATACGAATTAGATTATTTTCTGATCTTCCTGAAAAAAACCATAAAGTATTCCCAGGTCTATATCCTTTTTCGGGTGTATAAAACACATAGTTGTTTAAAAAACTCTTAACTTCTTCACGCTTAATTCGAGTTTCTTCAGATTTTTCTACAACGTCACTAATATTTTCTGTTAATTGTATAAAAATTAATTCATCTGATAATTTTTCAACTTTAAAGGCAGGTACATTTAATAATTTATCTCCCCACAAATCAATATATGGCTTACCAAATACTACTCCCCAATACATATCAGGTAACCAATTACGCAATTGATCTGTCGTTGGCTCAACTCCTCCAATATGTGGGTTAGCAAGACTCCAACTATCATTAACCTCTATATCAATAATAGTTAGATCAGCATTAAATTTCGTACAAACTTTTTTTACGTATTCAACTAGCTTATTTTGATCAGTTTGTTCTAACTCACTATGAATTACCTCCATAGCATGCATATTATTATGTATAGGAACACTAAAAGCCCCCCAAGCCTTTGTTTTCTTAGCTCTAGACCAGTATAGACTACTAGCCTGTCCGCCACGATCATCAGGAATTAATGTTTCAATTAAGTCTTGAGAAAATTTAATTTTAAATGGCTCTCCAAACCCGCATTTTTCAGGAACTAATTCAGGGTAATGTTCGCATCTAAACTTTATACGCCGAAAGAAACTTTCGGGATTAGCTAAGTTTTGATGAGTATAAATATTTGTACGAATCGCAGTACTAATTTTCATATTGATGATGTTCCTAAATTTAACTGAAATCTTTTAATAATTTAAGAGCTTGCGTCTTTTGATCAAATGTATAGATAGCCCCTTTAGATTCTCTGATTGTTTGCTCAATAGTACTGGAGTATTTAGTATCTGGATTAATAACTAATGTTACTGGCTTTTTAGTCGCAGCATACCCTCTAAATTGCTTTGTATCAGTGATGTACTTTAAATTTTTGAATTCAACTAATGTACCCCCATTACCAAATGCATCTGGAATGATATTGATCTGTCCATCTCTTTCTGTTCTAACCGTAATCATTTCTCGGTTACTATTTCTTTGTATTCCTAACTTGCTTGCAGCACTTACTTCAAACTCCCTTCCATTCAATCTATTGCGTGTAATTACATCAACTTTATTTTGGTAAACTGTTTGGACATAGGAACGATCTGTTTTTAATTTATCAAGCTCATTCTTTGCAAGGTTAAGTGAATCTCCTTTACCCGGTTTTAAGTCAGTTCCAACAATTAAATCTATTGCCGCTAAAGCGCGATCAAATGGAGAAGTGCTTCTACCAAATACTGTCAATAAATCATCGGCAATGCCTATTAGTTCATCTGCACTTTGTTCTTTTAGAGATTTTACAAGATCACTTTTTGTATACTGTAGACCTTTCTTTTTTGCAGCGTTAAATTCATCCAATGTTTTAACTAAAACTTTACCCGTCGCAGTCGCTAATTTAACTAAAGAATTATTTTGAATCGCAGTATCAGCGCTATTTGCAGCTGTATTTACATCATATCCTGCATATGCAGCAACAGTACCTGAAACCAATTTACCTATATTTCGAATTTTGAGTTTTTCATTGTCCGTATATTCAATGCCATTAGCAGGATCAGGCATTAATCCTGCGACGATTTCACCTACACCCGCCCCGATTGCCCCAGCCTCACAACTTGCTTTTGTTGCAGCTGCTGCCGCACAACCTACTGCAGCATGAGCAATTTTATGAATTGTGTATTCAAAGGCACTAGGATCAACTTTATCTAGACTTGTACCAATTTGACTTGCTAGTTCTCCCTGTAATGCCCCTGCTAACCCGGCTAATAAAGCAGCCTGTAAATTGTCTTCGAGATTTCCCCCTTTGATAGCAGTTTGTACTAAAGTAGAGCCGACAGAAGTCGCAAAGTTATTCATTAAACGATCAGGAAAATAAGTACTATCAGGCTTAAGATTTAAAGCTGTACTTACTTGACTCAACAAACCTGCTGTTACAATACTTGTAGCTAAACCTCTTACCGACTCTTTACTGCCCAGCTCATTTAAAGTCTTAGCAATATCTCCACCATTATTAATCAGGCTTACACTCGCTTGTGTTGCTAAAGTTGTAATTGCTGCCTGACTCATTGCAACTGCAGATCCCCCCAAAGTAGATGCTGTTCCCCCTAATGCCCCTACTGCTGTAGCTCCAGCGCCTGCAGTCGCTGCTACCACAACAATTGCAATGATTGCGGCGCCAGCGCCTGTCAAACCTTGCTGCTTATAATTCCAATTCTCTTGAGCAAGTTTAACCGCTTCCCAATTGACATCTTTTCGAGCAATAAGCCCTTTCAAATATTCATTACCAGGCTGATTAGAAAGCTTAATCACCTCAGCACGAACATCATTGTTTTGGCCAGAAACAACAGGCACTTGTACTGTTAGTCCGCCTTTCGCTTCAAACTTTGGTACAACTGGTCCATTAAAACTTGGCAGTTTTGCTGTTTCAGTAATTGAGCCTGTATCCTGCATAGATTGCCAAACAACTGAATTTTTTTCTTTATGAAGAGTATTTTCAATGAGTGTAGTTGCCGAAGTTAATGTAATTGTTCCTCCTGCAGTTATTGAAGCGCCAGATAGATAGTTAAATTCTGAACCTTGTAGAAGAGTATCAAATGCTGCTTTAGTACTTATATAATCAGCTTTTGCTTTAACAGGTAATTGTGTAATTTCTTTATATGATGAATTTGAGGTCGAATCATTATATTTAAATCCCCAAAATGAAGATTTTTTTCTTGAAGTAGTCTCTTTTCTTTTTATTTCATCAGTTACAAGTAGTTTTATATTTTTAGCTTTAATATCAATATCGCCATATGCATCCATATTTGTAGAATATAAAACCGTATCTCCTTTGCTTTTTAATAAAATATTTTTACCTTGTAAATTTACAGGAATTGAAGAATAGTTTTGAGCTTGATAAATAGTTTGTGTAGTTTTTTTCTTTCCGTACCAAGTTTTTTTAGTCGTTGTTTGCGTTGATTTATCATAACTTTGATCTTGACCAGTTAATAATTGAATATCTTTTCCACTTTGTAAATCAACATCTCCATACCACGAAATAATATCAGCACCTTGAATAACTAAATTATCTGTTAAGTTTTCACCTAATGAATTTATTGTTACTCCATTTGAGCCCCTAATTTGATTCGCAACAAAATTCTCTCTAACTTGATAATTAGCACCTGTATCAACACCAAAATCAAAACTATCAACTACTCCATCTATTAATATACCTGCATCCAGTTGCTCAGTAAGTTCTTTAGAGGTTTTAGTTTTTTGTAAAGTACCTTGAGACTCTATTAAGATTTTTTCTGGACTAGTAACATCTGTTGCTCTTAATAAAATTCCCTGCTTTGCATTAATTTCGATATTTCCTGTGTTACTTACAACATTAGCTTTTTTATGCTCAAAACCATTTATATTAGACAAATAGAAATTCATATCTGACTGAATTGCTTTACCTCTTTCTTCAGCAATCGCAATCTCATTAAGAACATATTGGGGTCCAAGTATTGCTAATAAAATTTGATCAGTAGGATATTGCGAAACTAACAATGCTTTAGCTGCTGCGATAAATTGATCATTATTTTTCTTTTCATTCGAAAGCATCTGATAATTTAAAGTATGAGGTGCATTAACATGTTTATTTTTTATACCATCAACAACAATATCCCCATTAGTGGCTACTAAATTTATAGCGCCTTTAGCATTTAAATTACTTCCATCTAACTGTATAGATTTACCAATTAAATTAATCCCACCATTACTTGTTACTAAGTTTACAATTTGCTCTGAACCATTACCTTTCATACCACCATAACCAGCCAATTTTAAATGACCATTCTTTGCAATAAGTTCAATATCACCAATTGCAGATAAATTTATTATCTTTGGGTCAATTGTTAAACCAGTAGTTCCGGTAGTTTGAATACTTAAATCACCATTTAAACTACTGAGTTTACTATCATTTTTTAATAGATCACTTCCCGTGGCATTGAAGACCAGACCTGGCTTCATAAATAAATTTGTGGTCTCTAATAAAATAGCACCACCTGTCAATTGGGCATTCTGCATCACCTGATTGCCCGTTGCAGTAAGGGACAAAACACCCTTTGCTGTTAAGTTGGTTTTAGCTGATGGATGCCACACAGTAGCGGTCGGCGTATAATCTGCATTCAGATATAGGGTTCGTTTTGAATTGACTGCTAAATGTTGATCTGAGTTCGCTGTGATATTTTTAAGAGCCAAAATATCCTTGGCGTAAATTCCAGTATTCCCCTTAGACTGCAGCTTACTGTCTGCAACACTGAGCATGCCTGCTTCACTGTTTAGATGTAGCTGGTTTACAGTTGAGGTCAACACAGTATTCTTAATATCAATATTACCCTTTTTAGTTCCGACTGATACAGACTGGCCTTCGAGCTGATTGCTAAGAGTAGTGTCATATCCATTATCTCCACCACCAACAACCACATCAATATTGGAATCTAGATTTACACCATTTTGTCCAAGGATTTTTAAATCACCTTTGACTGTAGTTAAATCTGCGGAATTAACACTGACTGTACCTTTTTCTGCACTGGCAATTACAATTCCTTGAGCTGCGTTAATCACGGTCTTATCTGTAATCTGTTCATCACGATCGGCCTGGGGCGCGGGCACAGTGGTTTGGACCGAATTCAAGTTTACATTTTCATGGGCGATGATCGATGCATGGCCTGCAGTGGAGTTAACTTTCAGACTTTGTGCCTGAATACTGCCCTGTAATGAGGCTAAATTGACATCTTTGACTGCAGTTAACGATGTGCCTTGTGCTAAAGACATGGCATTATGTGTCGTTAAGTCAATGCCCTGATCTGACTTTACTGTCGTGTTCAAGTTTAGAGTATCAGACTGGGTGACAATACCATTGGCTGCATGGAGCGCCGTACCCGCAAGCTCTAGTCCTTGCTTGGCTTCAAGTTGTAGTTTTCCTGAAATCTTAGCTAAGGGTTTCGCTTTATTATCCCAAGTCAGATTTTTGCCACTGTAGATATTGATATCTTTTAAACGTGTAGCATTATTGACTAGGTTAAAGCTTAAGTTTTTAAGACTGACATCACCTGAGCTATAGATATTTAAGTCTTTGCCGGCATAGAGTGTTCCACCATCTACTTGGAGCAAATGTGCCTCTTCAGCTGACTGGACATTGATTGAACCACTCGTGGCCTGTAGGGTATTTCCTATTAGTTTCAGATCTTTGTTGGCAGTCAAATTTAAATCTTTCGCAGCGATCAGTCTTGCTGTGCTGTTACTCACCAAACTTTCATTGGCATTAATATTGGCAGAACCACGGTTACTACGTAACTCTGAATTTGCTGCCAGACTGATCCCTTTAGCATCGACATATAAGTCCCCATTTGTACTGAGGTTATTAATTTTGGTCCCGGTGGCTAAGTTTAGATTACCTTGAGCTCCAATAATCAATGCTGCTGAGTTCAGAGTTGTGGCATCATAATTTAGCGTAATATCTTTTGCATTCAGATTTACGTCATTATCAGAATCAATATTGATCAGGCCATAGCTATTCACTGAACCACTTATAGCAATATCCGCAGCAGCTCCTGTTCCGGCAACGCTGACCAAACCATTCTTTTTATCTGTGGTTGAGATTGTCCCACTATGCACAATTTTACCAGTATTGGTCACCACTATATTATTTACAGCTTGGACTGTACCTGCATTCGTGACACCTAAGCCCTTTTCATTCCCCATCAGAAAAATGTTATTGGCATACATCCCGCCCAAACTTTTAATATCTACTGCCAATGCAGGTGCTGCAACTGTTGAAGTTTTACTGTCAATGCTCTCAAGATCGGCTGAGATGGTATTTGCACCTGTAATGACATTAATATCTTGATTAGCATGCAGTTGTGCATTCAAGTCTAACGCACGTGCATAAATATCTACATAATCAACATTATTGTTGTTCCCACCTAAACCTAAAGTTGAACCTGTGTTGGCTGTAACCGTCACCTTACCCTGGTCTACAACAAATTGCTTTAGGCTTCCATCCGCATTTAGCTGTGCCTTGCCTGTGGTAAAAATGGCCTTATTGGCATTAATGAAACCGCCACCTTTAATATTAATACCAGCTGGGTTAGCTATAACGACATCTGCACGTTGACCGGCAACCTCAAGATTTCCTTCAAAACGGGTTGCTGCAGTTGAATTGATTTCATTTAAAATAAGCCGTGCTTCACCTTTAGCTAAAAATGGGTTTGCTCCTACACTTCCCACAATGGCAGAACCGGCACCTGTACGGCTATTATTCAAGACTACACCATTACTCAGCACATCCATTTGTTTATAGATGTTATGGGAGACACCATTTACTGGGGTTTGAATGTTGACTACAGGTACATTTTGACCTTGGCTATTCTTTCCCACGCCCACGACTGGACGGTTCGCTGCATTAGCCACCGGATCTGCCTGAATCTGTGCATATACAGGCGCTACAGACATCCATATACTCATGCTGGCCACCAAGCTTTTCACTACCCAATGCTGGTGTAAAGCTGTACTATCATGAGTTCCTGGAGATATCGCTATTTTTGCACTCTCCCCAGCAGCTTTGGTTTGGCTTTTACTATTTTCCCCTACAGCGATGAACATATTGCGGGGTTTGCTGAAAATGATGCGATAAAGATTTTTATTCATTGAAAGTACTTCTATTTTTAAATCAAGTTTTTAAATTCAAAGGTTTAAAAGGAATAATTTAGACTAAAGCCTGTAATAAGCTCTTTTTTCATACGCTGTGGTGCAACCAGTCCGTGTCCAACAAAAGCATCCAGATATAGCCCTTGGTAGTAGCTACGTATTCCCGTAACTCCACCAGCTAAATAACACTGCCCTGCAATACTGTGTTCTCCAGCAACCCAGCCCTGATCTACCCCTAGATAGACTTGGCTGTTCAAGGGAGTGTTGATATTTATTTCTTGCTGCAGGAAATGCCCATTATCTCCAGATAACATGATTTCCCCATCAAAACCGCGAACACTATAGCGGCCACCAATATAGAAGCGGTCTTGGGGCACCAAGACCTTCGGCGCATATTGTCCTTTCCAATTGATGCGGTATTGAGCTGCCTGACTGAATAAATTAAAAGGATAATTTATTCGCAAGTCAGCGCTCCAAAGTGGTGCGCGTGAGTAACCTTCGACCGGAAGTGGATTTCCAAAAATGTCGGTAATTTCTTCTTCTGGCGCAGCCAGTGAATTAAAAGCGCCAACCCCTCTTCGATAATCTAACCCAACATCGACTAAGGTATTGCCAATATAGTGCTTATGCTGAATACCCGCATGCCAGCCAGCTGTACGTCGATGCTGAACACCGATTTCAATATCTTCAATATAGTTGCGGTTTTGCTTTTGATAAAATTTGCCATATACGGAAGTTTTATATTGGGTTCCGCGTAACAACATTTTAGACAAGGTGATATTAGCCTGCTGACTTTCACCACTGTATAAAATCGGACTCTCATAACCCGCAACATACTGATCGTATTCATACCAGTTGTAAGTTGCACTCAAGTCAAAGGTCTGGAACGGTAATTGATAGCTGGCAAAGTAACTTTTATTACGGTCTTGATCAAAATCATCAAGCGAATGGCTGAAATTAAGATACAGACTGTCATTCATTCGGGCAGGATTATTCAGGGTCAGTCCAATGTTACCAATATATTGTCCGGTGCTTTTATTGCCCGAATCATCTACAGACAGGCTGACATGAAGTTTTTTATAAGGTTGCGTGCTAATCAGAATGTTACTTTGCCCTACTGCCGTCTCTTCTGTAGCAGGCTCTATTTGAATATCAACCTCTAATCCAGATACTTTTTTTAAATTTTCTAATGCATGATCTAATGAGCGGATATTAAGAATATCTCCTTCTGTAAAAGGAAGTGCTGTCTTTAACTGCAGCACTGAAATATCAGGGCCATTGTGTCTAATCTTAGCTATGCGTCCTGGCACCAATTCAAACCTTAACATCCCTTGCGTCATATCCTGTTCAGGCACCACAATTTGAGTCGTGACAAAACCTTTCTTGATCAGCTCATTCTGAGCGAATCTCACCACGTTCTGTAAGCTCTGAGTACCAATGCACTGCTCTACAATCGTATTGCTTTTTTTATTGAGGATTTGGCTTAAAAAATTGAAAGTATCAAGAGTTTTTGGATGTGAATCAGTCACATCTATACGGATAGTGTGGATATCAAAACAAGGTTCTTCCGTAACAATAAGATGCTGTTTTTTGAGTAAAGGTGTCAAGCTAGGCTGGATAATAGCTTGGGTATCCAGCTGTTGCTTTAAATCACTTAAACGTTGATCCTGTCGAATGAGCTCAGGAAGCGATAAGTCTTGCGGAAACGTAGCGTTAGCAGCAAATAGATTGATATTTCCTGCAGCATGTACGTTACCTATTCCCCAAACATAACAAAGACTTAAATAAAGTATTTTTTTCATGAATTACATTTTTTAATATAGCTTTTCAATACACAACAAAATCTACTTTTTTTATCTAAAATTTGCAATGCTTTCTTACTACCAATTTCTTCTTTTTTACCAGATGATAAATTCTATTATTTACATTTTAGAAGTAGTTTCCCTGAATTCATTTGAAAACATATTCAGCTATAAGCTTTCATTTTTCTTGTACACTGTAATGGTGAAATGCTTTCTGACATACCCTTAACAACTTTGATAAAGTTCATGCATGAACAGAAGCTTAAAGAAAATAACTTAGGCTATATTGACCCTAAACAAAATCGAGTGATTACCACACATGGCTTCCACTCTACATTTCGTGACTGGTCAGCAGATAAACAGATTACCCTCGTGAAGTTTGTGAGCATGTACTTGCACATAAGCTGCCAGATGAAGTTGAAGCTGCTTAGTTACGTGTAGCATATCTCGAAAAACGCAAAGGCTTAAGGCTGATTGGGCTGAGTTTTGTAATGCACAAAATTAATAGCATAAAATCTATGCTTCCGCCTTAAATGGCAGAAGCATTAATATATTTTTCCCTCATCAAGTTTGATAGAGATTATACTTATTTAATAATATAATAAGTTTCAGCATTCAAGGTTTGTTTAATAATACATGCCAACTGCCCTAGTACTGATTCAACACGAGAATTCAATTCAGAATAATCTAGGCTCGGCTGAACTAATACTATTTCTATAGTAACGTCATAAGTTCTATACTTTTTAATCAAAGCATCTAAATCTGACATTTCACCTAATATGAATCTACTATTTTTAGTCTTTTTATAAGTGTTATTCTCTCTAATTTTTAATTGTTTTAATGCTTTTACTGCATCAGATAATTTATCACAAGTTGAAAGGGTTTGCTGAACCAGCTCATTCACAGCTCCAATAGAAGATTTTGTACCTATAGCATATTTACAATGATATAAACGCATACATACTTTTTGCTGTTCTTCATCAATCCAAAATCCAACTAAATCTGCAAGTTCATTACTACCATCGTCATAGAACAATATGTTCGGCTTATTTTCTTGAGATTGAAGTACATCAATTATTTTACCCTGAACAGAGTTTTTCACTGCCCCAAACTTCCAACTCTCTTTATTTATCTCCACCCCATTCCAGTCCAACTCAGTTACATTATCTTTTACTAATGTGTAAGAATATTTGTTCTTATAACCAATTTTTTCATTTAAACTAATTACTTCAAAACCTGAAGTCCAAGCAACAAGCCCAAGTTTTTTTGGAAGTTCCTTAATAAAATCTAACTCACAATTAAGTTTTATTCCATTATAAGACTCGGAAACTAAAATAAAACCATGAGTTAAATCATAGATATAATCAAGTGTACAAAAATAATCACCTTCAAAATAAATTTTTATCGAAAAACTTATTTTCTCTTCAGCTTGTTTAACATTTAAAACCTCATAAAAGCTAAAATTTAATGTTTTTAAGCCCAACTCGCCTCTAATCCGTATCAAATTAACAGCCTTAGAAATTAAATCTACAGGTGAGATTGTGAGAATTTTAAAGTTAGCTAAGTTTTCAACACTAAATGGCTCAAGCATATTATTAACAAATGAATCAATAGGAATATTTTCATTATGAATTTTGTCATATAACGATTCACACCATTTGACCCATTGATAAATGTTAGCACTAGACATTGACCATGTGATACCCTTCCTAGAGCACCCCAAGCTAGCTTTCTTACCGTCAATGTAACCATGGCCAAACAAATTTGATAATGCATTATTATTTAAATCTTGCTGTGTTAATTCTTTGTAGACATCTGTACCAGTAAACATTCTAAATCTTATATTTCTAGATGTTGATAACATACCTAAATTTGCAAACGCTGAACGTTCTAAATCATAAAACATTCGAAATAACTCAGGAAAACTAAAGTTAATATAGCCTAACTCTTTTGCTAAATTCTGGACTAAATCCTTATTACTTCCATGAACAAATAAGTCAGTACCTTTTCTCAGAAATATGAATATATCGAACAAATCAAATTGTAACTCATCACTAGACACCCACATAGGGGTAACTTTCTTTCTTGATAAGATAATTCCTAAATTTTCTTCCCTAAAAATTGCAGAAATATAATTATCCGACAACTTATTAAAATATTTTTTAAGATTAGTTTTTTCAAAAATCTCGTTAATATCATCATCAATTTCTTTATAAATTGTTGCGCTATTTTTAATATAGAATGAATTTGATGAGAACAATTTTCTTATCAATTCATGATTATATTCACCATCAATTGAAGAACTAAAAAATTCTTCTATCATTTTTTCTTTACTTAAACTCCCAATCAATAGGTTCCAATCTGCATCAGCCTGATAAAGCTCTTGAAATTGCTCTCCAATATCATCTGCAACAACATTTGAGATGATTGTTGCTTGACCTAGTTTTTTTGTTCTATTAACCCTTGTGAAACGACCCACTAATTGCATAAATATTGGCAAGCTCTTACATTTTTTATGTAAAGCTAATATTTTTAAATTAGGTAAATCATACCCTTCTCCAAACATATCAACACAAACCACTATTTGTGTTTTTCCTTCCTTTAATTTACTTTTATCTTCTTCATTTATTCCATCTTTGCTGGTTGCTAATAAAACTTCCATTTTTTCAGGGAAATATTCTTTTATTAGAGAGGTATATAATTTTTTTAATTCTTTTGCATGCTTAATAGAAGAAGTTTTAACCATAAGAACATGCTCTAGCCCTGCCAAAATATCTTTCTGTAATACTTCCAATGCTTTCCTTGCGACAACTCCATCGGATTTCTCGTCATAATATTCATTGACAGCTTCAAATTGAATTTTCTCAAAAATACCTTCATCAAAAGCTTTTGCAATTGAATATTGATATATGAGTTTTCCTTCTAATTTTTTACCATCTCCTCTGTAAGGGGTTGCGGTAAATTGAAATATCTTCTTTTTTCTTTGGGCGAAATTATCACGAAGTTTTTTCCATGTTGGAGCTTCACTATGATGAGCCTCATCAAAGATCAACCTATCAAACTGATTTAAAAAAACCTTCAAATTTTCATCTTGGAATGAATTAAAAATTTGCGATGTTGCAACGACAATAAACTGTTCTTCTAAATCATGTTCAACAATTTTATCAATATCTTTTGGTTCTAACCTAGAAATAATAGGTTGTTCACTATTCTCAGGAAGAATTCCCCAAGCAATATATTTTTTAAAATCGATTAGATCATCACTTATTTGCTTTCGTAAAGAGTCGGATGGAACAACGATTAGTGTTCTCTTAAATATTGCTTTAAATAACAATGATGCAATGACACCCGTTTTTCCTGTCCCTGTAGGCATATTAATTATTACAGGCTCTTCCTCATCATTTAAATCATAGTCTAAACATTTAAGCAATGCTGACTTTTGAGGTAGCCTTAAGGCTGTTTCATGAATAGCAAGGGTTGATTTCCACGATGAAATTATCTGATCTTTTGACTTATCATTTCCAGTATCAACTCTTACTAGCCCCATATTTAACCTGTTAGATTTATTGAAATAAGTTCCATAATGATAGTATAAACTATTTAAAACAAGAGCAAATAATCAATAAAAATATATTATTACAATTATAAAGTTTATGAACCGTACCGGGTTTGTCGGAGAGTCAATATTCTGAGAGACTATTCCGATGAAAAAACCAAACTATATCCCCGAAATCAGAGAAAGAGCGGTTCAATTACTAATTGAATCTGAAAAAGATTATCCTTCTACTTGGGCAGCAATCACAGCTATTGCGCCTAAAATCGGTTGTACTCCTGAAACATTGCGCGTTTGGTATTTAAAGCATATGGATCAACTAAATCCTGCCAAAGTACAACAGATATCTGACCAAGAAAAAATGAAGCAAATGGAACGTGAAATTAAAGAATTAAAACGTGCCAATGAAATTCTACGTAAAGCAGCCGCTTTTTTCGCCCAGGCGGAGCTCGACCGCCCACACAAATAATGGTGGATTTTATCCATTACAATAAAGATCGATATGGCGTTGAAGCGATTTGTAGAATTTTACCGATTGCAGCTTCGACCTATTATCGGGCTTTAGATCTCGTTGATAACCCAGAACATCGAGCGAAACGTGCTCTGCATGATGTAAATCATGCAGAGCAAATCAAACGTATTTGGAAAGAAAGTTTAGGTTGTTAGCGGCAGTGTAAAAATGACCCCCTAATGGCATTTAAAAACTGACCCCCTTGGTTAATTTAGCGGTCATTTTGGACTGCTCAACATATCAAAGATCACCCGTGCAAAGATGCTGGCCTTCGCCGGATCAGACAGCAACTGCATCATCTGTTCCTGATGTGCCGCACTACTGCCAAGAATGGCATCATCCATCGCTTTCGGGAAATCACCCAGCATGGCTTGTTCACGGGTATTGTTGGCAATCTGCTTCATCACAATCTCATTTTCCGCCAGCTTGTCACGTACCGTATAGGCATAGTTCAGCATGTCTTTATCGGTTAGGTTATCAGTGATAAAGACATCATTCAGACGCTCAATGATCTGTGACAGGAACTCTTCTTTCTTATCGCGTGGCTTGGCTGCACCGAGGTCATTGCCGGGTTCTAGCTTAAAATCTTCGGCATCTTCTTTCAGCTTGATGTCTTGCTGACGGATCTTGGACAAGCGGTAATGGCTCATACTGACATTACTTAGATCTACCTCATCGTCTTTCGTTGCGGTTTCACGCAGCAATGGACGCAGGTTACGCGCATACAGACTAAGTTTTTCCAGTTCTTTATCATCGTAGTCCACGATCTGCGACATAAACTCGTAAAAACGAGTAAAACTGCCCAAGTCTTTTTTAAAGATTTCCAGCTTGTCTTTTTCAAGCTTGGCCTCTTTAAAGGCATTGTCGGCATTGGCAATCAGCACGGCATCATTGGTTTTCTTGCAGCGTTCCAGCATATCTCGGGTGGTGTTATAGGCTTCGATGGCTTGGCTATAGCGTTTCTGCCAACGTTCAACCGCAGGCTTGCAAATGTTACTGATCGCGGCATTGGATTTGTTCTTGGTAAAGAAGGCTTCTACAAACTGCTCGACTTCCGTCCACAAGAAAATTTTGCTGGCTTTCAGCTTTTCAAACAAGTCAAAGATCTGATCCGGATTGGAGACATCGGCCAGTTCTGCGGTTTGATAGTAAGGCTGGAAGGCCGCAAGAATGTCTTCAGGATCGTTAAAGAAGTCCAAGACAAAGGTGCCAGATTCCGCTTTGCCCGGATAGGTGCGGTTCAAGCGTGACAAGGTCTGTACACACTCAACACCACCCAGCTTTTTGTCTACGTACATGGCACACAGTTTTGGCTGGTCAAAGCCAGTCTGGAACTTGTTGGCCACCAGCATCACCTGATAGTCATCACTGTCAAAGGCCTTGCGCATTTCCCGTCCTTTCAGTCCCGGGTTCATGTTGCGTTCGTTAAAGGTCTGCCCGACTAAGCCGCTGCTGTCGGTATCCTTGTCATTAAACTCAACCTCACCCGAGAAAGCGACCATAGCCTGAATAGACTTGTAACCCTGATCCGCCACGTATTTGTCAAAGGCCAACTTGTAACGCACCGCTTCTTTACGTGAACTGGTCACCACCATGGCTTTAGCCTGCCCACCCAATAAGCCCATCACGTTATTTTTGAAATGCTCGACAATGACTTTCACTTTCTGAGAAATGTTGTGGTCATGCAGGCGCACCCACTGATTCAGTCGGATCTTGGCTTTTTTGGCATCGACCTGTTTGTCGGCTTCTTCAATTTTCTGTTTGAGTTTATATACCACTTTATAGTTGGTATAGTTTTTTAGCACATCCAGAATAAAGCCTTCTTCAATGGCCTGGCGCATGGAGTAGACATGGAAAGCTTCCGGCTTGTTCTGCTTGGATGGCGGTAGCTCAGGATTGGGTACACGGCCAAACAGTTGCAGGGTTTTGTCTTTCGGTGTCGCGGTAAAGGCATAGTAACTGAGGTTATTACTGCCCTTACGTGCAGCCACCACCGCATCCAGAATATCTTCCGAAGACAATTCAGCATCCTCTTCGCGCTCTTCCAGCATCAACACTTCTTTCAGTTGTCGTGCCGTAGAGCCGCTTTGTGAAGAATGCGCTTCATCGGCAATCACCGCATAACGTCGCTGTTTCAGATTGGTACTGTTTTCAATCGCACGCAACACAAAGGGGAAAGTCTGGATGGTCACAATGATAATCGGCTGTGAGGTTTCCAATGCCTTGGCCAGTTTTTCCGATTTGGAGCCATCGCCTTCTTTATTGTTGATGCGTCCGACCACGCCATCGGCATGTTCAAACTGGTAGATGGTGTCCTGTAGCTGGGCATCCAGAATGGTACGGTCAGTGACCACAATCACCGAATCAAACAGTTTCTGATTGTGTTGATCGTACAGGGTCGACAGCTGATGTGCTGTCCAGGCAATCGAGTTGGACTTACCTGAACCTGCACTGTGCTGAATCAGATATTTATGTCCAGTGCCCTCCTCTAAGGCGGCATTGATCAGTTTGGTGACCACATTCCACTGGTGGTAACGTGGGAAGATCAGCAGTTCTTTTTTGTACTTGCGTCCTTCCCAGTCTTCTTTTTCTTCAATTTGCAGATGGACAAAACGTCCAATGATATTCAGCAAATTGTCCGGTGTGAGGACTTCATTCCACAGATAGGCGGTGGCGTACTGATTCTGGTCTTCTGGCACATCATTGCCTGCGCCACCGTCATGCGTGCCTTTATTGAATGGCAGGAAGAAAGTATCTTCTCCGGCCAGTTGGGTCGCCATATAGACTTCGTATTGACTCACGGCAAAGTGTACCAATGCGCCACGCTTAAACATCAGCAAGGGTTCAGGCTTGTTGGTTTCTGGATCTTTCGGCAAGCGGGTACGTTTGTACTGCAACATGGCATTCTGCACCGCCTGTTTAAACTCGGACTTGAGTTCCAGTGTTGCCACAGGAAAGCCGTTTATAAACAGCACCAGGTCAATGCGCCATTTCTTGGCCTGTTTGCCCATGTCCTGTAACTCGGCAGCCGTAGCATACGGGCTATAGACCAGCTCTGGCACAATGCGGCAGATGTTCTTTTTGTAATTGGCTAAGGTATCGGGATTCAGCGCATGTTCAGGTTTAAACTGACACAGGAAAAATCGTGCGCTGCGGGTTTTCACTCCATGACGAAGCACACCCAAGGTGCCATAGGTACGCGACTGTTCATCGGTGGCATTGATGTCGGCTTTCTTTAGCTGGGCCACCACGGCATCGAGAAAATGCCGTTCGGTATCCTGCGGAAAGATGCGCTGGAACTTCTGCCAGTCTTGTGCTTGGGTCTGTTGCACAAAATCCAGTACGTCCTGTTCATACAAGGCGGTTTCACGGTTGTAGCCTTGTGGCGTACCGAGTTGCCAGCCTTTGGCCAGCATCTGTTGAATGATGTCGTTCTGGAAAATGCTTTCGCGGGTGGCGTCTAGACTCATGCGCTTAACTCCGTCTGTGTCTCAGCAACCGTTGGCGATTGCCAGTGGCGCACGTCGATTTTTCCAGTCACTGCGGCTGAGATGAGAGCGGTTCGTCGTTCTTGCATAAGCTGAATGGCTGACTCAGCTTTGGCAATTAAGTTATCAATTTTGTTAATTTCACATTCAAGGAAATTTGAAATCTGTTCTTGAACTAAAATTTCAGGTACAGATAAATACAAATCCCCGTATTTTTCAGCACTAACATTTTGAATTGTTGCTTGGATTTGAGAACCTGATACATATTTCCAATATGACTCAGACTGAAAAAACCAATATGCAAATTTTGGATTTAATTTCTTTTTATCCGATCTAGCTCGAATCAAGTATCCTGCAAAACAACTTGTTCCAAATTCATCTTTAAATAAAAACGATTTACCAACAGTTGCACCACTTCGTGCCAAAAGAATATCCCCATCTTCCAAGAGATAATTTTCAGCAATGTGATGTGGCAGTGATCTAAAAGTATTTGGATCTAATGACCCATCATTATTCATATCTGTAATACGAATGTAGCGGGGGTTATTCGGATTATCATCTTCAGCAGCTTCATTTGCACCATATACTAAATTACCTAAAATTAAGTGTTTTAATCGGACTATCCCCCAATGCTCCGGCACTTCCCCTAACCATTCCACACCCGAATCTTTCATTGGGACATTTGGGTTAAGTCCTTTGGTCACGGCATGGCTAATCACCGCCTGACGTTTTTCTTTCAGCAGTTCAATCAGTTGTTGCTGTTTTTCAATCAGGTGGTCGATTTTGGCGGTTTCATGATCCAAGAAATCACCAATAGAATTTTGTTCATCTAATGTAGGAATAACTATCGGAAGTGCATTAATGCGATCAACTGCAATTCCTGGTTGTGCAGCAGAAACGGAATATTGCCCCAAATCCATAAACCTTAAAAATTCTGATAAATATGTAAGGTTAAATTTTTCGTATGGATAGACAACAACAGCATGTTCAGTAGCAAAAAACTTTCCTCTTGCTACATTGATATTTCCACAAAGTGCACCTTGTCTACCAACTAGTGCATATTCACCATCACAATTATATTTTTCAGTAAATCCTCTCAAACCATTACCACCAAATACAGGGTAAGTTCCTGTATCTTCAATATCAAAGGCAGTTATGCCATCACCACTCAATAATCTTAATTTATAACTTAATTTAACGACTTTCCAATGGCTAGGAATCTCACCTAACCATTCAACACCTGAATCTTTATACTCAGTGTATTTTTGATACTTCGCCATTAAGAATGCACCTCTTGCAGAAGTTCCATAATTTCACGGCTCACCGCATCTAAATCCGCATCAATCTCAGCTAAATCACGTGGTGGCTGGTACACGTAGAAATGACGGTTAAACGGAATTTCATAACCCACAATACCAATCTCACCATCTTTCTCATCGCGCTTGTCAGCATTGATCCAGGCATCAGGCACATGGGGCTGGACTTCACGTTTAAAATAGTCTTCAATCAGTTCAGTCGTGCTGACCTTTGGATTCAGTGCAATATTCTCCGCATCACGCAAGTCGCCATCCTGCACAAACTCGACCACTTTGCCCTGGTAGCTGAACTGGCCATATAGTGGATTTTCAACCTGTTTCACGACCTTGTTAATCACTGGTTCTGCTTCCGGATTTTTCCAGGTAATGGCATCTAACAGCTGTTTCTTCTCTTTGGCATCCAACTTGATGTCGGTTTGCTTCAGGGCTTTTTTCAGCACTTCATCAAACTGGTTAAAATCATCAAACTGCTCAGTACCAATCACCTCTTGTAACGCCTCGGCTTTTTCCATCAGGGCTTTCTGGAATAGCCAGATTTTGCTGTCCAGTACCTCTTTAATGTCTTTTTCTTTTAGCTCAGGGAACTCGGCTTTAATCAGGGCACGCACCTCAAGCGCCACGTCCTGCAACTGACCATAAGTTTCTGCTGTCCACGCTGTACCAAAGGCTGTGCCCAATTGCGCATCGATACTTTGCATCACGGCATTAAACGGTTTTGGCGCAAAACGTAATGCAGCAATCGCGCTATCCGTGATCTGTGCCGATAAACGTAATGGACGTTCAATCGTTACGCGACGGTAGCCAAATTCATGGCTGTCAAAAATCTTGCTGGCGAATGGTTTTTGCTGTTCGGTTTCGCCATCCTGCGCCAAGGTGTCTACTGCCACAAAGTCACCGTAATTTTGGGTAATGGTGGCAATTTCAGCTTCAGTCAGATAGTTACGTTTTGAACCCAGCGACTTACGCATTTTGGTACTGAGGTTTGAGGCATTGATCAGCTGTACCTTGCCTTTACGTTCAGTGGCTTTTTTATTGCTGAGTACCCAGATATAGGTGGCAATCCCGGTGTTGTAGAACATATCGTTCGGTAAGGCAATAATGGCTTCCAGCAAGTCGGCTTCTAAAATATAGCGACGGATCTCACTTTCGCCACTGCCTGCACTGCCAGTAAACAATGGTGAACCATTCAGGATAATCCCGATGCGACTGCCGCTCTCGCTACTACTGGCATCACGCATCTTGCTGATCAGGTGCATCAGGAATAATAATGAACCATCGGACACACGTGGCAAGCCGGCACCGAAACGTCCATCAAAGCCCTTGTGTTCATGCTCGTCCTTGATGTCCTGTTCGATCTTTTTCCAGTCCACGCCAAAGGGTGGATTCGACAGCATGTAGTCAAACTGATCCACAGCAAGCTGGTCATTCGACAGGGTGTTACCCAGTTTAATCCGGCTCACGTCCTGGCCTTTGATCAGCATGTCGGCTTTACAGATGGCGTATGATTCCGGATTGAGTTCCTGACCGAAAGCGCGCATCACGGCATTCGGATTCAGCTCATGCAGATATTCCATCCCAGAAGAGAGGAAACCACCCGTCCCGGCTGTCGGGTCGTAAATGGTACGGATAATGCCGTCTTTGGTCAGCACGTCATCATCTTCCATAAACACCAGTGCCGTGGTCAGACGCACGATGTCACGCGGGGTAAAGTGTTCACCTGCGGTTTCATTAGAACCTTCGGCAAAACGACGGATCAGTTCTTCAAACACCAAACCCATGTCATGGTTGGATACGTTCTTTGGACTCAGATCCGTGGTGGCAAACTTTTGCACGACTTTATACAAAAGGTTGGCATCATCGAGTAAGCCTGCAAATTCGATGAAGTTAAAGTATTCAAATATCTCGCGAGCATCTTTAGAGAAACTTTGCACATAGGTGCTTAAGTTGGCCTTGATATCACTCTGCCCCATTTTGCTGAGATCCATTGGGGAGGTGTTAAAGAAGGCTAGACCGTTGGTGGCACGCAGCAATAACTTTTCTTGAGCTTCTTCTGGCAGATTCAGCTTGGAGACTTTTTCATGTTCTGCCAGTACCGCCGCCTTGCTTTCTTCCAGTACACACTCCAAACGACGTAACAAGGTAAATGGCAGAATGATGCGACCATATTGCGATTGTTTGAAGTCACCACGCAGCAGGTCAGCAACCGACCAGATGAAAGAAGCGATTTGAGAAAAGTTATTGTTGGTCATAGTGGCGAATCAATTCCTGAATTCTTATCTGTGATCAGTATCTGGCGACACTTCGGTTGCTAGAGATAATACTGATAATTTTTTAACTGTTGGATAATATTATATTATTTAAAAAGCAGATTGTTGATTATTCATTTATTGCATGAGAGTTAAGCGACAAATTTTGTCGTCTGGTTTCAGATTTTTCTCATAGAAGGTTCATCCACCATAACGCTACAACCCTGCTTTTGAAAGCCGTGCCTATTTATAAGCCCATCTGCTAAACTAGGCTTACATTACCTTTGTTCAAGGAAATTCCAGAATGCTAAACACTCTCGAACAGAAAAAAAAATATATCCAAGCTACGCGCTTGCAGAATTATCAAGCCAGTTTAAAGCTGGAAGGCATTAACCCGTCCTCAACCGCACCGGCATTAAGTAAAGCTCAGATTCTACAGAAATATAAGAAATTCTCACAGACCTCGGAATCGTGATCAGGCTTCCTTATGGATAAATATGGTGAAATGGGTGACAGCATTTACTGTTACCCCGACTCGGACGTCCTCAAAAACAAACTGAACATTCAGGATGCTGAAATTCTGCAACAGGCAGAACTGGAGTTGACTGAGTATGCCAGCACACGAATTGAGTATGCGGAGCCACCTTACGATCTCAAATACCTGCAATCCATTCACTTTCAGCTCTTTTCAGACCTGTATGCCTGGGCAGGTGAACTAAGACAAGTGGATATTGCCAAAGGCGATACCCGCTTTTGTACCTTCCCGCGTATTGAAATTGAAGCCAATAAGCTCTTCAAGCAACTTGAGCAGCAGCACTATTTTCAAGGTTTAGCCAAACCAGCACTTATCCAAAAAATCGCTGATTTTTATTGTGAAGTCAACGTGATTCACCCATTTCGTGAAGGCAATGGACGCACCCAGCGTATCTTCTTTGAACACCTACTTGCTCACTGCGGCTATGGGGTACAGTGGAGTAAAATTAACAATAAGGAAGTCTGGATTCAGGCCAATATTGATGGATTCAACTGCCGGCTAGATGGACTGATCGCTATTTTTGAAGCCTGCATTATCACTCCTGAATAACAAAAAAATTAAGGGAGCCAAAGCTCCCTTCAATTAGTGACTAGCCAACTTGTTCAGAATCCATTAATTGACTTACCAAGCTGACTAGATAATTCAACTGTGCTCAATTCACAGCTCTAACACTCTGCTGCAACCCCTGCTGAATCTCCTGCACATAGCTCAATTGCGCTGAATGCTCTGTATCTACAGCACTGTCACTGTGTGGATAAAATTCCTCCAGCAATTCCACCCCCTCCTCTGCATGCACCTCAAACTTGGCATTGGCAAAACCCTGCCGTGCAATCTGATCTAATGCCGCCTGATCAAACCCTGCCTGTTTTCCCTGTTGGTCAATCTCCTTAGCCGTCTGAATTGCTGTTTGCAAATCCACGCCTTCCCGTAACGTTAAATCCACGTAATACACGGGCTGACGATAGCTTTGGGTGGTACTTTTTCCCCTTAACGTGAGTTGCAATGGTAAACACGACAACAAACCACCTGATGCTGCATGGTAGTAATTCAAACGTGCTGCCAAAGTGCGAATGCTGTTAAAACCAGTGGTTCTGAAAATAAAAGTCCCAAACTCATCGGCTTCGCCTAAATTGACATGCAGGCGTCCATAAGGCTTGCAATGTCCACCTTGTCCAAGTGGGCATAAGTCGGGGGATGGACAAGGATGTTGCTCTACACCTTGTGATGTCATACGTTGGCAGGTTTGACCATTCCCCACACAAATCGGGCGACCTGTCTGTCGGTCAAACAAGCTGTACTCGGCACGTAAGTTCAATTCAGGGTCATTGAAGATCATCCGCACAGGGATGCTGCGCAGTTTTTGATTCGGTGCTTGGCTACGCAATTGCTCATCCAAGGGGTGTTTAATCCAACCGTCCTTACCCTGTATTTGACTGGTAATGGTGAACTGATCATCTTTCTCTGGCAGACGCTTGCCATTCTTTTCTATTACACGGCCAATACTGATCCGTCCCAAGATGGGTGGTGTGATTGCTAAACCTTTAATCATGTTGAAATTCCTCTGTCGTTGAGATGTTTAGATGTGTTGTCCTGTGTGCTTAAAATAAAATCGGCATAAAAAATCCCGTGCAGGGCTGCACGGGATTTCAGGTTTCTTCTTGCTGAGTGTTTGGCTCTAGGCTTTAAGCTAATCTTGATAAATGTTGAAACGACGACTGCCTGCTTTCTGCAATGGGTACTGTTGAATGAGTTCAGGTTGGTGCTGAAGTAAGGACTTGATGTCTAGGCTGATACTGTCCTTGCTTTTCTTCCATGTCACTGAACCTTGCTGAAATACAGCACGTTCATGTTCCTGCATCAGTGCCTGAACACGGTGTTTAAGTAGGTCAAATTGGCTTTGGTGCTGTTCAATCTGCTGTTTCTCCTGTATCAGCTGATCAAACAGTTCATTGGCAAGCTTTACCTCCGTTAGATCAACACAGCTCAGTGGGGTATGTTCAGGATAGAGCTGTTGTAAAGCTTTGGCTGCCGATTCACTGGCATCCACTGCTGGCGGAACGTCATTTTCAACACACTCCCAAAACAGCCGTTCTGCCTGAATGATCTGTTCAATCAGGGCTTCATTACGACTGACTTTGTAGATTTTAGTTTCCTGCCCACACAGCAACACACAAATATGTGCCGCTTGTTTACCTGTCACGGCCAGTTGGTGTTGTACCTGACACAACACGTATAACGGCACACCATCTCGCCACAGTTTAGCGCCATATTCTCCTGCGGTTTTACATTCCAGTATTTGTACGTCTTCATTGCCCACCACGGCATAATCCAAGTTCGCCAACATAAAGGCTTTGTCAGGATCAGGGTGCTGTAACACCGCATTAACCCGACGGACTTTATTATTGGTGTGCATGCTGTAGTATTCTGCGACCAAGGGTTCTAACTGCTTGCCCCAATATAAAGGTGCATGTCCTGAGCTTTCATCTTCAATATTTTGCTGTACCCGTCCTGTTTTAATCATCCACAGTTCTAGCATCGACATATAAGGATTCAAGCCACAGGCGGCTGCGGCGTCACTGCTGCCTATTCCCTGTTTACGCACTTCCAGCCATGCTTGATAGTCCAGTTGTTTGGTGTTGATCAGACGTTTGGCATTTAAACTACGTTTTGAAGGGCTTGGTGGTGGATGTAGCCGTCCTGAATCAACGACAGCAGTTGAATTGGTTGTAGTTAAAGTGCTGTGATGCACTGTTGGTGTTGTGGTCATGTTTGGGTTCATGTGATGTTCCTCATCTCAATACGTTCTAAAAAACGGCATAAAAAAAGCCACATCCGAAGATGTGGCAAAGAGGGATACAAGATAAAATTTAGGCTGCAAGATATAATGCTTGCTCTAATCCACGTTGCTTTAATGCTGCCCCTGCACCAAACCAAGCAGAGTCAAGGCGGTGATCAGTACTCATCGCACGACGTTCATGGTCGACAAACTCGGTGATCGCACAAAGTAGTCCATAGGCGGTGTCTTTGGCTGAAGATAAATCTGCCCCACGTCCCTGCCCATTAAACATATTCATGACTTTGGTCATGGCACGTCCATTCGGTTCAGTTTTATTGGGTTGTGGATTGGCTTGAGACGCGACATTACGGTAGTACTGAATAATGTTATCCTCCTGTTCCATCGCACTTAGGCTATTGTTGTTAAATACCGCATCAAAATAAGCCGCTGCTTCTTTCTGGGTGACTTTACGTTGGGTGAGTTGTTTCATTTCATACATGTGGTCGTACCATGTTTTCACTGAAATACCGAGTTGATCTTTGACTTTGTCGGCATCAAACTTAGTACTGTGCGGTACTTTGACCACGCCTGCATTGGAACTCTGCCCTCGTAAGGCAATCGCTAAGGTGTTATTGCACACCACACGGATATTAGTGAATTGTGCGGTGGTGGCTAAAGTACCATCACATGCGGTTGCTAGCAGAATATAGCCATTGCTGACATCCCCACCTTTCAATTCTGCAGTTTGTCCTGTACGTGCCAAAGCCCAGAACTTTTTCCCACCTTTTAGGACACCTGCGGTTTCCAGTTCAAAGCCTGATTGCTCAGTGAGGTCTCGATAGAATTCTAAAATCTCTCTGGGTTGGACTTCTTGATAACGCTGACTCACCACCGATAAAGGAGCATGGGTATCTGAACGGTACAGTACACGCTGGTCTTCATACGGCATGATGATGCTTTGCCCACGTTCATTCTGTGCCATATAACTGACATTGGATGATTCAATGCGCCAGTCCATACCTGCCTGTTGTGCCCAGACTTCTATCGGTTGATTTTGGGTAAGTTGATTCCCTAGTCCATGCCAAGGGGTATCACCAACATAGGCCATTTGTTCAAGTTGATGTGCCATGATTTTAATTCCTATAAAAAGTTAAATGTCTATAAAGGTATAAAAGCTTAATTACGCATGCTTGGACTAAAATCACGGTCACAGTCATTGCAGTAATAATGTCGGGTATAAACAGGATGTGAGCTTTTTGGGACTTCATTCTCGGTCATCAGCATCCAAATTCCACCGATCAGGACACCTACTAAGGCACCTGCAATCGGGGGGATGTTTAAACTTTTAGAAACACTGATGCCTAAGGTCGCTAGTGCCAGAGGTGACATCACATTGTTTTGCGCTGAAGGTGAATGACTGTTAATGACCAAATGTTGTGGAGATTCCAGTAGTACCGTGTCTCGGGACTGACAATAAGGACATGGCAAACTCATCTAAATAATTCCTGTAATAAAAAATGAGTGAAATAAAAAAAGCCTGCTTTGGGGGAAAGCAGGCAAAGCGTGAATTGGGTTATTGCATAAGGCTGTTTTGAAGGAGCCACATGCTTCTCATTTAAATGATATGTATCTGTATTTTTTTAGAATTCGACTTTAAAAGCTGCTTTTATATTAATTTTAACGGCTTGATTCCAAGATCAATTGACCTGATTTTTATCAGCGATTATCATGCAAGGGCTGGCCTACATTGCCAGTCGGTTTTAGCAGACCGTTCATCTAGCGCATCAGAGTTTATTCTTCTGAGTATTCTCTACGTGCGTAAAACCTTCTCGTCCCCCTTTGCGGTAGAACGGGAGGGGGACGCGTTCGCGCGTGCTGGTTCTAGATGTCCAGTCTGCTAACCCCTTTTCGTTCTGCCACCATTATTTAGCAGTAATTTGGTAGAACTTCTATACATCTAGGAGTCATCTATGACGCTATTCAATTTATGTGCTTCCCCTGCACTCGCTTCATTCTCATACCCTCCCAAACTTTGGTATTTCATCCCGATTCCAACTTTATGGTCTTGCCCTGTGCACTGATTCATTTCATCACACTGATCAACCACTGAGTTTTTAATTCAGGGGCTGCTTTGTGCTGGAACAATATGATGAAATTTATCGCACAGCTAATTTGATCTGTTCTCATTGCGCTCAGTAATAACATAACTAGAGCCTGTGACAGCCAGATAATATGTATTTGAAATTACAGTCAATTTCATAATTCATTTTTAAAACTTTAAAAATATTTGATGGGGAAATAACAGGATGAAATACATTTCAATTGCACTACTGACTAGCCTAGCTTTAGCAGGCTGTTCAAAACCACAGAATGATACAAAAAATGAAGAACTGACTCAAAGTATTGAAAAAATGTCATTGAATGATGATACCCCCGCACAGGCCGTGTCTTCCCCTTTGATTATCGCCCGAAATGAAATTACGACTCCGCTCACTAAAACGGGAGAAAACTTTCAGGAATTAATCAAAGATGAGGGCTATTTTTCTTTTTATCCGCCGTATCAGACCATCTCTGGATTACAGATGTTTGCTGAAAATGACGATACTGCTGAAAATTGTCTAAATTGCGTGAATTTCCAAACCACTCTCAATGATTTAAGAAGTGTTCTGGCTTTAAAAAACAATCAAGTTCTGGTCATCGGGCATACAGGTCAACAATTTCCTGCATTCACTTTTGCTTTAGGTGACGATTATTCCTTGCGTGCAGCGCATGATACCGCGATCAATTATATAAGATCGACCATGCAAGTTAAGCCACCGCAAAAAGATCAGTTTGAAAGTACAGAGCAATATCAACAACGTATTCAGACCCTTCAAAAAGAACTGGATACTAAAAATGCCAATTTAAACTATGACTTAAAACTTCTAGAAATGAGTTTAAATGCGACTTCTAGACAAAGTTTGTTCATGACGAGCAGCTATACGCCCAATGATCGTCCAAGTGGCCCGATTGATAACTTCGTTTATTATGATGCTGACTCGAAAAAGTTACATTTTGAGGACATGAATTTTTCATCTGAACTGATCGTAAATTTCACAGCCCCATCCACGCCAGAGTTAGCAAAAAATATTATTACGGCTGATGGACAGAAATATGTCGGGTATATTTTTAACTTTAATCGGAATAAATTAGAGTTAGATAGTTTAGTCATTTATCAAGCTATCAATACTCAAACTGGTTTATTAAATGAGCCTATCGCAATACTTGAACCGAGTACGATTTCTTTTCAACGAAAGCATTTCAACGGTATCGAAAATGCTCGCTTAAAAAAATTTGATGTCGCATTTAAAAAGCCAATTCACTTTGATTTTACGCTGAATAACTACACCCCTATCGAGCATGTATTTAAAAAGATCGGTGAGTAATCCTCAAGCTTATTAATCTTAAGAATTTTATTAACAATTAAATATACAAGAGTGGCCTCCACCCTGTAGATCACGATATTCGCTTAAGAACAGGTATTTATAATGAATTGTATTCCATCTATTTTTTTATCCAGCGTACTGTTGCTAACTTTAACGGCATGTAATTCAGACAATGATGCGCCAAAGTCTAAAGATACCCAAACGCAAACAAGCTCTGCTGAAAATACTACCGCACAAACAGATGAAGCTTTACCGGAGGATGAATTTAGGACCACCATGGTAGAATATGATCCAGACGATCCTGCTTTTGAAGCTGTAGAGCAAGCGCCCCAAGAAGAGTTTGAGCTAAGTGTCCGTCGTGATCCATCACAGCATACCATGACAGGCTACGTAGATAAGCTGATGATTGTTTCTCTAAATAACGATCCCACGACTTTAACTGGTGTTTCGATCAACCGTGGCAATTGTGGCACCAAAGGTTTCTATGACTATAAAAATATGCGTTATGGTTCTGTAGCGCAAATTTATCTGGGCTGTGCTGCTGAGTATGTTCGTGAAGTAACGATCAGTACCAATAGTGGCTTGACCTACACCTATAAGTTTTAGCTATTCGAGAGGCTAAATATAGCATCATTTATTAACGGAAAAGTTAAGGTTACCCTAAGTGAAACTGCTGAACATATCTGGTCAGCAGTATAGCTGTTGAGGCACTAAAAGTGCGCCATATAGTCAGCCTAGGTCGGTGTAAAGATGAGTCTTGATCTTAGAAAAATAAAGATTTTTCTTACTTAACCATATACAAACTTGCAAAACTAAAAGCTTTCCCTTTTTCATCACTTATCTTGGTATTAAGTTGATTTACATTGATAGAACATAGCTTTATTCCGCGGTTAAATGATACGTTCTGATTGACTTCCTTATTAAGGTCAAAATTAGTAACTAAATCCACAAAACTGGGCTCAAACAGACCTGTTTCAACATTGATCTTGTCATCAGACAATTGAAGTGATGTACTAATTTTAGAATAAAATTCAAAATACAGAGCAAAAAGATTCTCTTGAATCGCCGAAGCTGTAAAATATATAGTCAACTTTAGGTTAGATTTTGCTTTTACAGTAGCGTTATAAGAATAGTGAACACCTACCAACTGAAGTAAATTAGCCAAGTAATCTAAAAATCCCTTTTTTAAATCACTTTCATTCTCAAAAGATTGTGCCGCACCATCATAGCCCCTTAATTTATAGACTGTATAACAGAGCAAAGTAAAAACTCCCGCTCCTTTTTGGGATGCTTTTTTAGATTTTTCTGCATTCAGTATTTGGATAATTCGATGTAATTGCTCTAAACGTGGATTATTCGAATTAGGAGCATTTATAGATGCAGCTGTATCATGCAGTTTAAATTTTGCAAACTCCAAATAATCTAACAAAGCGTCAACCACTGGAACCTTAAAGTCTTCCGCTAAGCGAAACGTTAAGTAATCCTTCTTATCTGCTTCCCCTGTAAACAGAGCTAAATCTGCAATTGATACATGTCCTATTTCATATCCTTTATTTTTAGCTAAAATTTCAAAATCATGTAAGTACTCATAAATTTTCTTTTCAAATTCTTGTCCTTTTAAATACTCATCATGATTTAATCGCGTTGTGCGCTGGTTTAGACTGGAAAAATAATTTTCAATACTAATCCAGGTTAAGAATAGACGTTCCGGATTAAAACGGTAGAGCACTAAGTAACGTATATCAATATGTTCAGTCAGTTTGATATAAGCTTCTTTTAGCTGCTCATCTTCACTTAACTTTTTCTTAAACTTTAATCGAAGCTCATCCATTTCCTTTACAAATAAATCATTACCTAGATGATTGATCAAAAAAGCTTCGGTACCCTGATTGATTTTATTTCGCCCATATTGAAGGCAATCAAAAACATACCCTTGTACTGTTTTTTTAAAATCTAAAGTATTTAAAGAGTTTCCTTCTTTCAGCTCGAATTCACCACAGACATCACCTATAAATTCACTAATTTCAACTTGGTAGAAATCACGCAGCCAATCATAAAAATCTCTAAATTCATCAGATTTTTGAATATCATGAATGATATTTATCGTTTTCAGCATCCGCATAAAACGTACCGAACAATATTCCCTATCCACTTTCCACCATTTTTTCATATATTTTTCAACAGATTATAATATATTATTTTTTCACTAAAAAATATATTCACCATGAATCACAATTTAATCGAACCAAAACCAACTCATCCTATGGAGTTCGATCATGGATAATATGAAGAATCAAACGATACAAATCATTCGTTTACCAAAAGTCATTGAAACATGCGGATTATCTCGCAGCACGATATATGAAAAGCTTAACCAACGATCCCCAAGGCATGATCCTACCTTCCCCAAACCCGTGCGTCTTGGAACAGCCGCAGTAGGCTGGCTTCAACATGAAATTAACCACTGGCTGCTCTCCAAGAAAGCATAGGCTCTAAGTGCTTATCTTTTCAGTCAGGTAAACCACAAATCTATCGACTTTACCGAAAGGGGCTGGATTCCAAGTCCCCTTGTAGACAGTTGTTGTCTCTAATTCTGATGGGTGGCTTCTATAAGATTATAATTAGATCAATATATTTGTATCTTATTAATATTTATATATTTTATAAATAAAGATTATTTATCTTACTTAGTCTCTGCTCATACTATAGGTTAGATGGCAACAATCAGTATTTTATTACCGATTGGAGTTATATCTATGAACGATAATAACATTCATTATCCTAAGATCAAAGAAACTGAGGTTAAAGATTCTTTTGACCCAATACCAAGTTTATCAGTTCAAATTGAAACAGACCTATTAAATGAGTCTGAAGAAGTCCTATCTGGGTATGACGATGAATTAAATGAGCAATTTGAACTAGAAGATCTCTTAAACTCAGAAAGTGATAGCAAGCACGATGAGTTACCTAGTCCTCAGACTCTCAATCAATTCCTTAACCACCTAATAGACCCTAATGTAGCTGCATGCACCATCGCTATTAGTTTATGTGATGAAATAATTAAGCAAAAGGCTACCTCCCTATACAGTCTGTATCAGCCAAAAAATAAAGAGGATATTTCCCTTTTCAATCGAAAACATTGGGAATTGACTCACCCCAGAATAAAGCAATTGCTTCGTTCATTCTTACTTAATTCCAAGCGAACAGCTGTATGGGTGAATATAAAGTGTGAACAGCTTGAGGCTGTTATGGCTGCGTTAGATAAGGCCTTAAAACCATATCTAGACTTTATTTATGACTTAATTGAGCATCCATATGAGGAACTTAATGAGGTAGATGCAAATGGTAGACTGACAGGACATAAGGTTTCTTTAGCAGTAATCTTAAATCGCTTTATTAAAGTGCTTTTTGAACAGTTACATTCGCCTGAATATCTACAGCGTGTGAATGACCGTCGCAAAGTAGCGAAAAGGGGTGAAAAAAAGGTTCAGAAATACATTGATAAGTTACGTGGCCTTTATTCACGTTTATTGGGTGTTCGGGTTGATCTCTATCTACCTGCAGATAAAAAACATTTTACTCCTCAACAAATCGTAAAGCATTTCCATACGATTTTACAGAAACTGCGTCGCAGTAAATCCCTGCATTTAAAAGGCTATGTTTCAAAAATGGAATATGGCGTAGATCAGGCTTTACATATTCATTGTTTTTTCTTTTTCTGTGGTCGTAAACATCGAGAAGACATTAGTTTAGGTCGAATGATTGGTGAGTTGTGGGACAGTCAAATTGGCGGTAAACACAGCTATTTTAATTGTAATACCAGTAAGAATCGTAAGAAGTACAAATACGATGCTATAGGCATCATTGACCGTGATGATCAGACCAAATACGACAATATTGCAAAGGTGATTCGCTACTTTGCCAAGTTCGAACAATATGTCTTACATAGCAGCTTAGCGCGCGTTAAAACGCTCAATACAGGCTTATTACCCCATATTAAGAAAGGTATGGGTCGTCCTAATCTAACTCAATACTACAAATCTATTTAACCTTATTACTGAGATTCTTACTATGAAGCAATTACCCTTACACCGTCCTCAACCTCAATGCTTGCAGTCAACTCATGCTGTGTCAAATGTTTATCCAAACAACCATGTGGATTTACTATCTGAGAATGTAATAACACGATGGACATATGCCGATGAAGGCTTTGGGAGAAGAGCATTTGGATTAATTGATTTTCTTAAACAGTTAGAACATGACAGAATTAGGGTTTTTCCTAAACCAACTGCAGCTTATCCACATCCTTTTATGAACTCTTTGTGCTATTTTGCTCTCCAGCAGATATCACCGTTTTCCTATTTTATCGATCTTTTTGATGGCTTTGAAACAAATCCTTATTTAAGGGTTTTCCATAAATTTGCTGTTGAAAACTCACAACTGATGAGATCAGTACATCAAGTCCCTAATCATATTTGGGAAAGTTTATTCCAGCGTTTACGTGCTGAATTATATACAGCCAAGGCAAAACTTCAGACGAATAAATATGAAGCAGAAATACAAAAACTTCGCAATGAACAAAAAGCTTTCTTTAGACGTGTTATGCAAACACAAGAGCAAGCCAATTGTATTTTCTTAGAATTGCCTTTTATTTCTCAAATTGATCCTCCTCATTACCAAACCCAGGAGGAAGCCGAGAAAGATTCAGCAAAAGTATTGAAAAAATACTTTCAGTGGCTACATACAGCACCAGAGCTAAGAGGCAGGCTTTTTGATATTCACTGGCGCATCATTAAAGGACTGGATCATAAGCTAACAGCACAAGCATTCATTTACATCCTCGGCGATAAAATTGATTATTTGCCGTTGCTAAAAGAACAGTGGGAACTAACCTGCTCAGATTATCAGCTTCAAGGTATTCTTCCAGAACCGAAGCACCTTCATTGTTACGATGGACAAGGACTAGTTCAAAAAGCATGGTCACAACTCATCGAACGAGTACATGAGCCACTTCGTTTTTATCGTTATAAGGGCAATGGTATTACTTATGTGTGGAAAGAATACACAGGCAATGTTTAACCTATAGTCTTTTTTATTTCGGCCTAAGGGTTCATTCGTGAACCCTTTTTTATATATTAAAAATATCTTTTCAAAGCTATAAATGAGTTTAAAATTATTAACGTTTTTTATACTCATTTCCTATCTTATCCTGAATCGTCCTGTTTTTGCTTGTCACATCCAAAATTTTATGAGGGGTAGGTTGAGGGGTAAAACTACAGACAAAAAATAAGCCCTTGTAAAAACAAGGGCTTATTTAGATATTTGGCGGAAGCGGTGAGATTCGAACTCACGGAGGACTCACACCCTCGTCGGTTTTCAAGACCGGTGCATTAAACCACTCTGCCACGCTTCCAATGGCGGCTATCATATAAAGAAAATTTTAACTTGGCAAATATTTTTCCAGGTTTTCGCAACCGACTGTACAAAATAAAATCAAAATCATTTAATTTGCTGAATTTTCAAACTTTTCATAGCGAATGTCGACAATATACCAGTGTTTTGCACCTGATGGCGTCTGCACTACTGCTTCATCATCCACACTTTTGCCCAGCAAGGCGCGCGCCATTGGCGAGTCAATTGAAATATGTTGTGGATGATGATCATAAATTTCATCAACCCCGACAATTCTTAGGGTTTTCTGCTCGCCATCATCATTTTCAATATCGACCCAAGCGCCAAAATAGACCTTGCCCTCCTGTTCAGGTGAAAAATCAATAATTCGCAGCTCTTCCAGCCGCTTGCCGAGGTAACGTACCCGACGGTCAATCTTGCGCAGCAGCTGCTTGTTATATTGGTAATCGGCGTTCTCCGAACGATCGCCGAGACTGGCCGCCCAGTTCACTTTTTTGGTAATTTCAGGGCGTTCTTCATGCCACAAATGCTGAAGTTCCGCGACCAGTTTGTCATGTCCACCACGGGTAATTAAGCTCGATTTCATGGCCTTTAACAGCAGAAAAATATGCCTGTAGCTTACCAAAAACTGCTGCCTTCTCCCCAATTACTCCACTTTTAAAGTTTATAAAATATTTTTCCTAAATAGAATCATTTACTTATGAAACAGTTTTATATTTTTTTATGGACAAAATTTGACAACTCAAATTTTGGTCTTTATTATGCGCACATCTTTTAATTATGATCATTTTTTAACCTGTGTGGCGTAGCCACATTTTTTATCTTTCATCCCATGTCATTTTGAATGACGTCATGAGTGCCCACCCTCTTATTGAATTTATCAAACTTGAAAAAGTCTGAGGCCTTTTGCCTCCTGCTTTGTAGGGCATAAATTACTTGTAGCGGAGACAACATGCACAGTAGTTCAACTTCTGGGTCGAGGCTTGGCCTTCACTCTTTTTTCAACTCTCTCCCTTTAAAAGTCTTAGTATTAAGCAGTGCGTTAATTCCGTTTCATAGTATTAATGCAAGTAAAGCAGCGTATCAGTTTGATCGCGTGGTCAATCACAATAAATTGACCGTGGTTTCTGTTTCGAATCCGACCACCGTGTTTCAGAACAGTCAGCATCTGCATGGCTTTGGTTATGACCTGGTGCGCAACTATGCGCATAGCCTGAATGTCAAACTCGAGTTTAAAACCGTACCGGACAATGCGACAGCGTTGCAATGGGTGGCGTCAGGTAAAGCCAACTTTGCCATGACCACTGCCAGTATTCAGAGCATTGAAAACAAGCATCTGACCGGTTTTTCGGCCACCTGTGGCGATTTAAACACCTTGCAGAAAAATGGCCTAAACAGCAATTTAAACTGGGTATTTAAACATGCCGATGATCCGCTGAGCCAGACCGCCAGTGCCTTTGTCTGCCGTGGCAAACAAAGCGGTGCCATCAACCAGCTGGCCTCGTTCTATAACCAGAATGTGGTTAAGCAGGAATCCTGGAATACTATCCAGCGTGACTTAAGCAATCGCATGCCTTTATATAAGGCCAGCTTCCAGCGCACTGCGCAGCAGTATGATCTGGACTGGCATTTACTGGCGGCCATTGGTTATCAGGAATCGTACTTAAAGCCGAACTCTGTTTCACCAACCGGTGTTCGTGGTTTGATGATGCTGACCAACAGCACAGCCAAAGCTATGGGCGTCAGTAACCGTACCGATCCAACCCAGAGCATTCAGGGCGGTGCCAAGTATTACAACCTGATGCTGAACCGTTATAAGCATATTCCGTTTCCAGACCGTAACTGGTATGCACTGGTGGCCTATAACATGGGTCCGGGTGCCGTGAGCCAGATTCAGAAGCGTATTCAGGCCACCGGTAAAAACCCGAACAACTGGGTCAACCTGTATGCTTACTTAGACGGCAATAAAGCCAAGAACGGACGTTATCGTCAGGCCTTACAATACGTGACCCGTATCCGTGCCTATCTGGAACACATCAAGACCACGCCGCAGCTGGTGAATATTTAAATGCTTCACCGTTGATCTTCAAGGCAAAAAAAAGCTTACCTTCGGGTAAGCTTTTTTGTGTCGGGTCACAATCAGGTGGTTTGCGCCAAAACGTTTTTGAACAGGTCTTTTTGCTCTTGGCTTGGTTTTGCAGTTTGCAATGCCATTAATTGAGACATATCGCCTTGTACTTTGATTTTACCGGTCATGAAGGCTTGCATGGCTGCAGCCATATCAAACTCCAAGAACACTTTACGTAAGGTCTCAGCATCCATATTCAGGGTTGTTTTTGCATTTGCAGACAATCCTTTCTGGATTTTGCCACCGTCTAAAGCTAATTCTGTATTGCCTGAAGCATCCGTAACAACCAAATTAATTGCAAGATTCGCAAGCGCAGGTGGTAAATTTAAGTCACCAGCTTGAGCCGTCAGGTTCTCTACGGTTGCAAACCAATCATCAGATAAAAAAGCAGGCATGATTATTCCTCAATTTATTTGTTCATTTGTGTCGCCTGTCCAGACAACATTTTTGTGAAGCAATGATGCTTGTGACCTGTTATAGCATGTAATTATAAAAGATGGCTAAGATTTTTTGTACGATGCGTTCAAATTTTATATTTTTAATACAATATTGAAATAATTCAAATATATAAAAAAAGCACTGAACTGAAGTTCAATGCTTTTTTTGACTATTTAGTCAGCTGCATAGCCTAAATTGACCATGTTGATGCGGTTGGACTGACCATCTTCATTCTCGTGCGAATAACTGCCTTTAAAGTCAAACTCGCGCTCGCTATCGAGTGCTTCAAAGTCAAACAGCTCGCGGTCTGCCAGTTGCGATGGTGATACATTTTGCAATGCACCAAAAATACTGTGCAGACGTTTTGGATGGGCATTGTCCCATTCACGCAGCATGTCATTGATAATCGCACGTTGCAGATTTTCCTGCGAACCACACAGGTTACATGGAATAATCGGGAACTGGCGCATTTGCGCGTATTTGATGATGTCTTTTTCTTCCACATAAGCCAGTGGACGAATCAGCATATTCTTCTTGTCGGAAGATAACAGCTTCGGTGGCATCGCCTTTAAGCTGCCGCCATGGAACAGGTTCAGGAAGAAAGTCGCCAGAATATCATCACGATGATGCCCCAGTGCCACCTTGGTTGCCCCAATTTCCTGGGCAAAGCCGTACAGTGAACCACGACGCAGACGCGAACACACTGCACAGTAGGTTTTGCCTTCCGGGGTCAGACGCTTGGTAATACTGTAGGTATCTTTTTCCAGAATATAATACGGGATATTATTTTCTTCCAGATAACGCGGCAGCACATCTTCAGGGAAGCCCGGCTGTTTCTGGTCCAGATTCACCGCCACCACATCAAAATGAATCGGGGCAATACGTTTAAACTGCAACAGAATATCCAGTAAGGTATAACTGTCTTTACCACCCGAAATACACACCATGACCTTGTCACCGTCTTCGATCATCTTGTAATCACGAATGGCATGACCCACCTGGCGACGCAGCTTTTTCAGCAAACGGTAATACGCAGAGCTGGTTGGCAGTTCTGGTTTAAAATTAAATCCTTGATCGGACTCAACTGGCGAGAACATAGACGAGATTTACCCATAAAAAAAATACCGCGCAATTTTAGCCGATTCAGTCCCGGCACGCATCAAAAGAATGTAATTTCCTGCTTGTCATTTTTTGTCATCTCGCTGTCTTTATTTTTATGCTAATTTGAACGTTTGCGTTCATCTTTTAAGCAAGATGCTTATCTTTTGGACTTTTCCACAGTTTTCCACAAAAGCTGTGGATAACTTTGTGGATTTAAAACAACTTGACAAGGTCACTTGCCTGCAATTGAAGGCTTCTATTTAAATTGATCATTTTTTAATCAATTTTATTTATAATTAAAATCAATGGTTTAAGTGTGTCAAGCAGACCAGAATAAAAAAAAATAAATATTTTTTTTGATTGTTCTGTCAGCAAACAGGGCTTGATTTTTACAAAGTAAACGGGGAAATAAATGTAAAGACTCTTTTCATCAATGTTTTTTTTGTTAAACTCAAACCACCTGTTTGGGGACAGTATGAACTTCGTTACCATAATGAATACGATAATGTATAAAAGATTACATTTTAAACAACTGGCTTTTTGGGGATGTGTGACGCTGCTTGCGGTTGCATCGCACAGTCATGCCGGACAGATTTATGTCTATAAAGACAATAATGGCTCTACCCTGCTGACCAATCGTAAAAGTTCAGACCAGTCCCTGAAAAAAGTCAAAGTGACGTATTATCCCGACAGCAATATTCATCGTTATAGCAACTGGGGCAGCTCTGAAGCATCGGTCTTACCAAGCTATAGCCGCAATAAAAATGCCTTTGACCATATTATCCAGCAGGCCGCGCAGCGCCACGGTATTTCGTCTGGGCTGATTAAAGCCGTCATGCACACCGAGTCCGGCTTTAATGTCAATGCTCGCTCTCCGGTCGGGGCCCAAGGCTTAATGCAGCTGATGCCGGCCACTGCCAAACGTTTTCAGGTTTCTAATGCCTACGATCCTTATGAAAATATTATGGCCGGGGCCAAATATCTGGCCTGGTTACTAAAACGTTTTAACGGTAATACATCCTTAGCATTGGCCGGTTATAATGCCGGTGAAGGCAATGTCGCCAAATACGGTGGCATTCCGCCCTTCCGTGAAACTCAGGACTATGTGCGCCGCGTGACCAGCCGTTATCACAATCTGTATGCCGGTGGTGTCAGCAGTAGCGATCAGGGACCGTTACTGGCCCAATCCAATACGCTTTCTTCTGGTTCGCATTTAACTGCAGCCCAGCCTGCACGCCCATCGCGTGAAATTATTGTTGCCGCAGATGGCAGCTTTACCGATGCACCGGTCCGCTCCTATGCCACGGCACATGCCTCTGCTGCAGCCCGAATCACCATTTCGGACTAAGATGATTTTTTGTTGATTTTCACGATTTTTTCTTGAATTTTTAATACATTCACCGCATATTTACTTGCATGATTTATGAATCAGATTACATTTTCATTTTAAGAGGATTTACTCAATGATGCGGATTGGTTTGTTCTTGCTAACCAACCTCGCGGTACTGGTTGTAGCTGGCATTATTTTGTCACTCTTCGGTGTCGGTAGTTACCATGGCGCGGGTGGCTTAAATCTAGGCAACCTGTTGGTCATCTGTTTTGTCTTCGGTATGGTCGGTTCTTTAATTTCCCTGTTCATGTCTAAATGGATGGCGAAAAAAACCACCGGTACAGAGCTGATTGACCCGAATGCCCCACGTAACCAGGCTGAAGCGTGGTTATTAAATGAAGTTGCACAATTGTCGCAACGTGCTGGCATTAAAATGCCAGAAGTGGGTATCTTCCCTTCTTATCAGTCGAATGCCTTTGCAACCGGCTGGAACAAGAATGATGCTTTGGTGGCGGTTTCAACCGGTCTGCTGGAGCGTATGAACAAAGATGAATTACGTGCCGTACTGGCGCACGAAATTGGTCACGTGGCCAATGGCGACATGGTTACGCTGGCGTTAATCCAGGGTGTGGTCAACGCCTTCGTGATGTTCTTTGCCCGTGTTGCCGGTGATTTCATTGATCGTAACGTATTTGGCCGTGAAGATGGCGAAGCGCCAGGCATTGCCTACTTCGTGATTACCATTGTGCTGGATATCGTGTTTGGTATTCTGGCTTCGGCCATTGTGATGTGGTTCTCGCGTCAACGTGAATACCGCGCCGATGAAGCGGGTGCCCGTCTGGCTGGCAAACAGGCCATGATTTCTGCCCTGTTACGCTTACAGGCCGAATCTGAAATGCCAGATGCAATGCCAAAAGAAATGAAAGCCTTCGCGATTTCTGCCGGTCAGGAACAAGGGTTTAGTCTGGCAGCGTTATTCCAGACCCACCCGACCATTGAACAGCGTGTGGCGGCATTACAGCAGTTAAACCTGCCTTAATAATAATGCCCAACCGTTAAATAGACAAAAGCCTCCATATGGAGGCTTTTGTTTTTATGTGTGATAGATACTGGTTGGAATGATGACAGCTTACTTAAAGATTTAAACCCTGCATCCACTGCCAGACCCATTGCAGCCCGGCCAAGGTCGCCACCACCAGAATGATCAGGAACAACAGGCCTAATAAATCAGGAAGATGAATCCACAGCCAGGCCACCACAGGATTACGCCAGAATGCCGAATATTGCTGCTTCTGCTCCAGTTTTTCATGCAAGAAAGGATGCACCACATGATGGTCACTCTGGATATCATATTCCTGCCGGATATGATCATGCACAATATCCAGCGCCTTACGGCTAGGGCGAATAAAAATATCAAAAATCGTCCCGGCAATCGGAATAAAGCCCACCACCGCATCCATAACCGCCAGCTTCATGACCGGATTCAGTTTGGCATGTGGCACGCCGACCTGTTTGGCTTTATAAATTGCATAACAGGTCAACACAAAACCGGCCAGATCGCCGGCCACCGGAATGGTACTTAAAGCCGCATCAGCGCCCACGCCCTGTTTGGTAAACGGAATCCGCACCACCGAATCCATCATATTGGCAAACTTGGCCAGATCACGCTCCAGGCGAATCACCTCTTGCCGGGAAAGTTTGGGTTTGGTGCTGTGCAGCTCTGTCATGAATCAACCTGATTTTTATCTATTTATGTCATGTTTTTACTATACTCGAGCGCGCTGCTCAAACGTTTTACTGCTTTGTAAATACAGGCTAAAACAACAGCTGTGAGGCAATAAACAGATAAACCACCACCCCGCTGGCATCGCAAATTGAGGTCACCAGAGGTGCCGACGCACTGGCCGGGTCCAGTTTCAGCTTATTGAGAATAAACGGCAGGCTCATGCCAACCAGACAGCCCATCAGCACAATGCCCAGCATACTTAAGGCCAACACCACCGCCACCATCAAATCGCCACGCACATAACCCAGTACCGACACGGCCAGTGCCATGGTGCCACCTAAACAAAGCGCCACCAGACTTTCCCGCCCGAGCAGATAGAACCAGTCACGAAAATGCACATCGCCGGTGGCTAAAGCACGGACCATTAAGGTCGCCGATTGCGCCCCAGCATTCCCGCCACTACCGACCAGCAAGGGCAAGAAGAACACCAGCACAATATGCGCGGCAATAATCTCTTCAAAATGGGCAATCCCAAAACCGGACAGCAAACTGCCAAACACCAGAAATACCAGCCAGAACACGCGCTGGCGATATAAAGATAAAATTGGTGCATTTTTCAGGCTCAGGTTGGGCAAGGATTCAATCGCACCGGATTTTAAAATATCTTCAGTAGTTTCGGCCTCGACAATGTCCATGGCATCATCATAGGTGACAATCCCGACCAGACGCTGCGCCTGATCAACAATCGGCAAGGCCAGAAAATCATAATGCGCCAGCTTCCAGGCAATCTGTTCCTGATCTTCATCGACCTGGCCCATCACCAGATCCGTGGTCATGAGATGCTGCAGCTGTACCTCTGGCGCGGCCTGAATAATCTGCCGCAAGGACACCACACCGAGCAGATGCTGTAGCGCATCGACAATATAAATCAGGTACAGGGTTTCCCGGTCTGCCGCCACCTGACGCAACTGTTCAATCGCCTGCTGGATCGTCAGCTCTGGGGATAAAGTCACAAAATCCGAACTCATGATCGCCCCGGCAGATTCTTCCGGGTAAGCCGCCAGCTGCTGAATTTGCTGACGTTTTTCCGGGGCCAGCTCGGCCAGAATCCACGGCTGTAGCGTCGGACTCAAACCTTTAAACAGGTCGGTCCGGTCATCTGAATGCATGGCACTCATCAGCTGCAACAAATCGGCTGGGTCCAGCTGTTCGGCAATTTGCGCCTGCACAGTTTTTGGCAAAAACTCAAAGATCAGCGCGGCCTGCTCCAGGGTGGGAATCAATCGAACCTGCGCTTGCAGCGACAGCTGTTCAATCCAGACCGCCAAATCGGCCGGATTCATATGCGCAATCAGGGTCTGTACCCGCTCTGGATGCTGCTGCAAAATGGCCTGTTCCAGTGCCTGAAGTTCAAAAGGATTCAGCATAAACTCTCATCATTATTCTTGGTTATTTTTTAAAATGTAAAGTGATTTGCACTGCATCTGCGTGCTGCCGCAGTGTCCCTGAAGCAGCAGCATTTTTCTCTGTATAAACCCGGCGGATCAGGCCTGTTTCAGTTTAAAGATCGAACGCACCAGTACATACATAAAGGGAATAAAGATCAGCACCAGAACCGTACCGAAAATCACTCCACCCAGCACACTCACGCCAATTTCCTGACGGCTGACCGCACCGGCACCAAAGGCAAATACCAGCGGAATGACCCCGGCCCCAAAGGCCAGCGAGGTCATCAGAATAGGACGTAAACGCAGACTCGCTCCTTCCAGTGCGGCTTCCACGGCGCTGCGCCCCTGCTGCTGCGCCATCGAAGCAAACTCGACAATCAGAATCGCATTTTTACAGGACAGGCCGATGGTGGTCAGCAGTGCAATCTGGAAATAGATATCATTCGGGAACCCGGCCAGGTAGCTGAACAGGATATTACCACCAATACCCAGTGGAATCGCGCTCATCACCGCAGTTGGAATGGTCCAGCTTTCATACAGCGCTGCCAGACACAGGAAGATAAAACCAATTGATACCAGATACAACAATAAAGCCTGATTGCTGGACTGCTTTTCTTCAAAGGACAAGCCGCTCCAGGCCAGATCAACACCGTCCTGCTGGTCAACCAGCTGCTGAATATCCTGCATGGCCTGACCGGAGCTGGCACCGGCTGCGGTATCGGCTTCCATTTCCAGTGCGGTATAGCCCATAAACCGGTTCACCACTTCTGGTCCGCCACCCCAGCTCAGGGTAGAAAAATTACCAAATGGCACCATCTGCCCGTTGGCATTACGCACCGACCAGGCCTGTAAATCTTCCGGGGTGGCACGGAACTCGGCATCACCCTGCATAATCACCCGTTTAATCCGGCCACGATCAATAAAGTCATTGATATAACTGCCGCCCCATGCCGCCGACAAGGTGCTGTTAATCGCGCCTTGGCTCAGGCCATTGGCCATGGCCTGTTTCTGATGAATATTGACATTCAGCTCGGCTTTTTCCGGATTGGATTTTTTATCCAGATTGGCAAAGCTGGAATAACGGTCGGCCTGACTGCGCAGGCTCTGGAATTGCTGCTCCAGATAATCACGGCCCTGCCCATTTAAATCTCGCAGCCAAAACTGCAGGCCATCGGTCTGGCCTAAACCGCGCACCGAGGCCGGCATCCCAATCATAATCTGCGCATCCGGATGACGCTGGAAATGCTGCATGGCCCGCTCACGAATTGCCTGCGCAGCATTGTCACTGCCCGGACGATCATCCCAGTGTTTCAGCGCAATAAAGCCCTGCCCCAAGTTCTGACCAGTACCTGAGAAATTACGGCCATAGCGAATCATCACCAGATCAACATTGGCCTGTTCCTGTGCAATAAAATAGGCACGAATCGTTTCCCCAACTTCACGGCTTTTTGACAGGGGCGCGCCTTCTTGCAATTTAAATTGTACCGTGAGCATGCCCTGATCTTCACTTGGAATAAAGCTGGTCGGCAAGGCTCGATAGAACAAGGCAAATACCCCGATTAAAGCCACAAAAATCACCAGAGAGATGGTGCGATGTTGCAGGGTCCAGCTTGAAGAACGCAGATAATGCTGTTTCAGATTTTCCAGTTTCTGATTAAACCAGGCGGCCCATCGGGCGGTTTTCTGCTTTGGCTTTAAAATTAAGGCACATAAGGCCGGGGTTAAAATCAGTGCCACCAGCAAAGATAAGGACATCGCGGCCACCAGGGTGATGGAAAACTGACGGTAGATGACCCCGGTCGAGCCACCAAAAAATGCCATCGGAATAAACACCGCGGTCAGCACCAAGGTAATCCCGACCAGTGCCCCGCTAATTTCCTGCATCGACTGGATTGCCGCCTGTTTGGCTGAAAGCTGCTGCTCATGCATCAAACGCTCAACATTTTCTACGACCACAATCGCATCATCGACCAGCAGGCCAATCGCCAGTACCAATGCAAAAAGAGTTAAGGTATTGATGGTCATGCCCAGCACATACAGCACTGTCAGGGTACCTAAAATCACCACCGGTACGGTGATGGTCGGAATTAAGGTAGCGCGCCAGTTCTGTAAAAACAGGAACATCACGATCACCACCAGAATAATCGCTTCAATGAGGGTTTTTACCACCTCTTTCATCGACTCCTTCACAAACGGCGTATTATCGCGTGGATAGACTATCTTGTAGCCTTCAGGCAACTGTTTGGAGAGATGATCAATTTCCTGCTGGATTAAAGCCGAGGTCGCCAGTGCATTGGCGCCAGAGGCCAGGGAGATGCCCAGCGCAGCTGAAGGATAGCCGTTAATCGTATTAAAGGACTGATAATTTTCTGCCCCCAGCTCGACCCGCGCCACATCTTTTAAATAAACAAAACTGCCGTCCTGGGCCGACTTTAAAATTACATTTTCAAATTCTTCGACAGTTTTTAAACGTGAACCGGAGGTGACTTTGGCATTTAAATACTGATCGGTTGCGGTGGGTAAATCGCCAATACTGCCGGCTGCCACCTGGGTATTCTGGGCTTCAACAGCGGCCCGAATATCGCTTGGCATCAAGGCATACTGTTTCAGTTTTAAAGGATTCAACCAGATTCGCATGGCATATTGCGAACCGAAGACATCCACCTCACCCACGCCTTCAATACGCGCCAGATCCTGTTCCAGATGGGTCATCATATAATCGGACAGTTCAATATTGGAACTGTGACCAGCGCTGTCATACAACCCGATGACCATATGGGTATCACCCAGAGATTTGAACACATTCACGCCTTGGCGCTGTACATCTTCAGGCAAACGGTTAATGGCGCTGTTAATCGCATTTTGCACCTGCACCTGTGCGGTATCTGGGTCTGTGCCATTTTCAAAACTGATACTGATACGGCTGCGCCCCGAAGAATCACTGCTCGAGCTAAAATACAGCAGATGATCCAGCCCTCGAATCTGCTGCTCCAGCACCTGGGTCACGCTCTCCTCCACTGTTTCTGCCGAAGCTCCAGTATAAGTGGCACTCACGGTAATGCGGGGTGGTGCAATATCTGGATAACGCTCGACCGGCAAACCTAAAGTGGAAAAAATACCAAACGCCATGACAATAATGGCCAGGACTCCAGCAAAAATAGGACGTTCAATAAAAAATTTTGACAGCATAAAACAGGATCACTTTTCGGTGGCAGCGTTGTTATTTAAGTCTTGCTAGAGCATCAAATTTATCAGCAAAATCAGAAAGCTTAAAAGGGTTTCTCAAATTACCACAGCTAAATAGATCTTCTATGACGACCTATCAAAAAATGCAGTTTTGTCACAAAAATATGCTTGTTTCTCCATCATTCCTCACATATTTGGCTTATACCCTCCCAATTTTGGGATAGCACCTAAACTCATCTAATTTCTATACTGCAGACATGACAATTTGAATAACAAGGAATTCGTGATGAAAAAAACTTTATTATGCTTAACTTTAGCAGGCTTACTCAGTGCATGTGGCGGTTCAGACAATGATTCTGGTAGCAATCAGAATCCACCACCATCAAATCAAACCACTGAGAATTACGGTACTTTTTTAAATAGTTCTGTCGATAATGTAAGCTATGAAACCAGTTCTGGTATAAGTGGCACACTTACAGAAGAGAATAAAACTTTTAAATACCAATCTGGAGATAAAGTTCAATTCAGTATTAGTGGTGTACAAATTGGTGGACTAGTTACAGCTCAGGATAATATTTCTCCTGCAGATTTATTCACAGATGAAACTGCCCAAAAGAATCTACTCAGCTTTATTGATGCTTTAGATTCAGACCCTGATACTGATGGAGTGCAAATTAGTGATGAAATACTTGAGAAGTTAAAAAACATTCCTAGCATTACTTTCGATCAACCCTTTGAGAATTTCTCTACTCAAATTTCAGAAACTAACCTCTTAAATGATCAAGTCTTAGTAAGCCCTGATGAAATCGTTATTAAACAACAACAAGTTTTTTATAAAGATATCGCAGGCACATGGCAATTGCATGAAAATAATAGTGTAGCAGTGATACACATATTAACGAATGGTAATTATATACTCGGACAAGCTTCTCCAAAAGATGCTGAAAGTCAAGCAGGGATTGAATTAGGCTCGCTTCTATGGAACCCTTTAAACAACAGCTTTGAGCCAACTATTACTCACGATACAAATGGTACAGCAGGTCTGTCTCATGCTAGTGATGGTAAACCCTACACTCTAAGCTCGGATGGCACTTATTTAATTCTGCATGAACCTGGTGCAAATAGTACATATAAACTGACACGTGTAAAACAATCATCTGGTTTAGTCGGCACTTGGAAGTTCTCAGAAACTCAACTCTTTGCTTTCTTTGACAATAATTACTACTTCTTCCTAGATGGAGAAGGTGGTGACGATTGCGGTTGGCCTGGAATTGAATATGGTAAGTTATCCATTACAGCAAATACGCTTACACCAACAGAAGTCTTATATGACACCAATGAATGTGGTGGATTACAAGACTCTTGGGATGGCAGTAAAGTTAATGCAACTTATAGCATCTCAGGAACAAGTCTAACCTTACATCCGCAAGGCGAAGACACTTTCACCCTACAACGTAGTAACTAAAAACTCTTAGAAGCTGTCTAAGCTAGACTTAGGCAGCTTTAACCAATATGTTCAAAATGAATGGTACAGCCCATTAATAAATGCATCAATTCAATCTGCGATGTACACCCGGTTTTTTCATAAATATTCTTAAAATAGGTACGCACCGAGCTTAACGTCAGCTTGCAATGCTCTGCAATCTCTTCAAGTTTATAACCATTAATCAGCACCTCACATAACTCAACTTCCCGATTCGACAAGTGATACTGCTGCTTTAAATAATCTTTGGCTAAATAATATTTCTGCCCGGTTTCAGTCACAAAAACCGCGACATAGGCCTGTTCTGGTAGTCCTTCAGTATTTTTTAGCTGGCTTAAATTAAAAGGAATCACCGTTAGCATTAAGGTACTCTGATCAGCTGCTGTCAGCTCAATCACCCCGCCTGGTTCTTTACTCCATTGACTTAAGTCCGAACCTGCCCCCTCAATGAGCTGATCGAGTTTGGCCTGAAAGCCGCGGCCCACTTTTAAATGATTATAACGGTCCAGCTCAATCAGGCTGGAGCGATTAAGAATTGCTTGAGCCTTTTTATTAGAATAGATTAAACAGGACTGCTGATCGAGTAGCAGCACGCCCGTTTTTAAGTGATCTAAAATATGGCCTAAAGCCAGTTTCTGCTGCTTGGCCTGACAAAGCTGCCGATGAATTTGTAGTGCCCGGCGTAAATGCTTACCGATTCGCCTAAGAAATTCATGTTCTTCCGGACTATAAGGCTGAGCATCTGGTGCCCGGTGAATGCCTAAAACTGCCCAACGATGCTGGCCCTGATCCAGTAAGACTGCTGCGATATGACAAATCCCGGTTGGTTCCAGACAACGCTCATAAAAGATATATTCATCAGTGCCTGGCATCTGGCCATAAGACTGTAAGTTTTGCTCAATGGTGTCTCCTACCGCGGTTTGCTGCCATAACGGCGCATGCAGTTTCATATCAATGACTTTAATCCGCTCATCCTGATAGGCATCAATACAGACTTGAGGAATATTATAGGTATGCACAAAGTCATAGCTTGGACTCAACTGGTCCAAAGCGGTAAAGATCGCAGTTTTACTGTTGGTGTAGTGCACAATGGCTTCAATCACTTGTGGCCACAAACGCGTATCCATCGCGGCATCATAAATTAACACAATGATCTGGTGTTCTTGTTCTTTCATCTCTTCCCCAGCTTAATCATTAAGCCCTACCAATTTAATACAAAACATCATCATACATTTAATTATTTTTGAACCACTTATCTATTTCTTACATTTTATGCGACAGATCCCCAAGATATTTTATAGGGTTATAAATCCTTACCCCTATAAAAAAATCCCCGCAAATGCGGGGATTCTGTGTTTAATCCATTCTCAAATTGGTAAATTATTTACCACCGAAAACGTGTGATAGACCAATACGGCCACCCACTTCACTACTACCTGCAACACCCAGTGCAGCACTTAGCGAAGTTTTACCATTTGCAAATACATTTGCTAGACCTAATGCAACTGCTGATTCACCTTCATAGTGACCTACACCACCGAATACAGCCATTTGACCTGCACCGATATTTGGAATTTGCTGTTGTGCCGCTAAAGCGATTGCAATACCACGGTAAGATGTTTTCTCAACATCATCCACACGTTGATTCAATTGATCAACACGTGAATTTAAGTTAGCAGCCGTAGTATTAAACTGAGTTAAGCGAGAATCAACTTCAACAATTTTAGAATCTACTTCTGCTACTTTAGCATCGATAGCTTCAGTAGCGCCAGCTACAGCACCATCAACAGACTCTTTAATGTTATCAACGATACTTACACCATTGATACGGAAGTCACCAGAGTCAACATAGTCAGCAGTGATTTTTGTTGTTGCAGTAGTTTGCTTACCTTCTGAATCAACAGTCGTTTTCTTAACTTCAACGCCATAAACGTTTTGGTCATCTACTTTATTAATCACACCAGTTGAAACTGATTGAGTAGTTTTGATAGTAGCCTCACCAACGTTTTCATTAGCGACTGCAGTAGCACCAGTAACACCAGTAGTTTTTACAATACCTGCTTGAAGTTTAGATTTATCTACAGATGTAACCGATTCGCTATAAGTTACATTTTTATTAGTAATTGTATTATGAACAACTGCTTGTTCAAATTTACCAGTTGTATATGTTGCTGTACCTGTACGAGTTGGTAATAAATCAGCTACATCTGCTGCTGTTACATCAGCAACTCCTGCCAGTGTATAATTACCATCAGCATTTTCAGTTGCTGCATAGAATTTTGAAGCAACTTCATTACCAGCGTCATCATTATAAACTTCAAGAATTGTACGACCATTAATAGTATATTGACGAGTTTTTAATGTCGAACTATTTGCTGCACCTACTTGTTTTTCATTTGTAATAACACTGCCGTCATACTGAAGAGTGCCTAAGCTAAGATCAGCTAATGCAATACCATTACCTGTTAATGCAACAAAATTGTTGCCATCTTTAGCACTTACACCATAAATATTTTTAGATACATCAACTGGCTGACCAGCAGCATTGTAAGCACCAGTGTTACCAATAATACCCGTATTCACATATTTACTTACAGAAGCACCTGGTTGCACTAAAGTACCTTCAAACTCTTCAGTTTCACCTTCTGGATTAATATATGCACCCTCAAGAATTCTGTTTGCTGCACCAACATTACCTTGATAGCCATAAATCAGATGTTCATCATTAACTTCTTTTAATTCATAACCAGTAACTATTGTACCAGTGGTTACATCACTCAACTGACCACCATCAGACAAAGTATTTAAAAGAACATCGCCACCTTTGTATTCAACTAAACGGCTTTGACCTGTTACTTTGTCAGTAACAATCTCAAAGTAACCTTCAGAAGTCGTAGAACCTAATTTAGTCAAACTAACAACATTCTTACCAGATTCAGTCTTATAATTAAAGATCTCATAAGTTTGTGCAGATCCTGTAGAGCCCGTTGTTCCTGTAACCGTGCCCGTACCTAAGTCTACCCAGTTATTACCAGTATTTAATACAGGTGAATAAATATAATCACCATCAAAAATACCTTCTGATTGCTGGGTTGGATTAGCTACTTTAGCATTTGCTGATACTGCTACTACTGCCAAGCTTGCTGCTAAAAGCGTTTTCTGAAATTTCATATAAATTTCCTTCAATTTTTATAAAAAGACTGGCCTACCCTAGGATGATGTAAACCAGCAAAACTGAGTTGAATGTCTGGTTGTTCTGGAGAATGCCATCCACCCGGTTACCGCTGCTCTAGCGGTCCTGAAGCAATAATATACAAACTGAAACAAAAATATCAATCAAAATTTGATTTATTTTAATTAAAAATTTAAATTTATTGCCAAAGATTAAAAAAAATCAACCATAACTTACTGTTTTAAAACATATTATATGAATAAACAAGCATAAACTTTTGGTTTATATTAATTCAATTTTATTGTAATTCTGATTGATAAAATCTGCCAAAAGTATTGCTTCATAAGAAAGAAAGCTATGAGTTACAAATAATTACGTAGAAGAGAGTACAAATAAATGTAGTACAATTGAAATCCCTGTAAAGTTTTCCTAAAATCTACTCTTTGAAAATAGTAGTTTAAATACACTTTAAAAAAGTGTTACATATCGAGGCCTTAATCAGTAAAAATATATGAGTAGCCAACAAGAAAAAATTTTGTTTGCAGAGCGCTTGAAACAAGCTCTCCAGAATTCAAAACACCCGATCAGCCCTACTTATTTATCAAAAGAGTTTAATCATCGTTATGATGGCCAACCTATATCTGTACAGTCTGCAAATAACTGGATATTAGGCAAAGCAATTCCAAATCAAGATAAATTAGCGACCTTAGCAATTTGGCTTAATGTGTCAAATCAATGGTTAAGATTTGGCGATGAAACTGGCAATTTAGAATCCCAGTTGACTGAATTGGACTCATTAGATTTGGATTATTTTCTCAAATTTCGTGCTTTAAAAAGTCAGCAGAAAGAATTGATTAAAAAGTTAATTGATGAACTTAGCCACGGTTAATTTTTTTTGCAAGAAATTCTAAAGTTTTTCTTTCCTGTAGCTCATATTTTCTTATTCGCTCCTCATAGTCTTTTATCTTTTTATATAATGATTTTAACTCCGCCCTACTGACCAATATAAATTCAGTACGGCGCTCAACTACTGCAGCTTCCTCATTGTTTATAATAACTGATTTATCCATAGTATCAAAAAATATCAATTACATATTGATAAAAATATAAACTAAAAGTTCATAAAAACCAATAATAAAACTTTAAAAACCCAACTTTTTTGGGATTTTCCCCAAAACAACTACACAGTTAACACTTACTGGCAGTAATTAAAAATAAGTCTCAGATTCTACTTTATTTTAAACAAAAAATATAACTTTTTATTAATATTTCAATAAAAAAATCCCCGCAAATGCGGGGATTTTTTATGATCGATGATCGGACGATGACTTACATCATGCCGCCCATACCACCCATGCCACCCATATCTGGCATCGCAGGTTTATCTTCTGGGATTTCAGTGATCATACATTCAGTGGTCAACATTAGGCCCGCAACAGATGCAGCATGCTCAAGTGCAGAACGGGTTACTTTCGCTGGGTCAAGAATACCCATTTCAAGCATGTCGCCGTATTCACCAGTTGCAGCGTTATAACCGAAGTTACCTTCACCATTTTTCACAGCGTTGATCACAACAGATGGTTCATCACCTGCGTTTGCCACGATTTGACGAAGCGGCGCTTCGATTGCACGGCGCAGGATGTTGATCCCTACGTTTTGGTCATCGTTGGCACCTGTTACACCGTCAAGTGCTTTGGCAGCACGTACCAGTGCAACACCACCACCAGCAACCACACCTTCTTCAACTGCAGCGCGAGTTGCATGAAGCGCGTCGTCTACGCGGTCTTTTTTCTCTTTCATTTCAACTTCAGTTGCAGCACCGATCTTGATCACTGCTACACCGCCTGCCAATTTAGCAACGCGTTCTTGAAGTTTTTCTTTATCGTATTCAGAAGTCGATTCTTCGATTTGCGCACGGATTTGTTGAACACGCTCAGCGATTTGGCCTGCGTTACCCGCACCATCCACAATCACGGTGTTTTCTTTAGATACAGTTACTTTGTGTGCAGTACCTAAGTGTTCAAGCGTTGTTTGGTCTAACTGCATACCGATTTCTTCAGAAATCACAGTACCACCAGTTAAAATCGCGATGTCTTGCAGCATTGCTTTACGACGGTCACCGAAGCCAGGTGCTTTCACCGCACATACTTTGATGATGCCGCGCATGTTGTTCACAACAAGCGTTGCAAGCGCTTCACCTTCAACATCTTCAGCGATAATTAATAGTGGCTTACCGGTTTTTGCAACTGCTTCAAGAACCGTAATCAGTTCACGGATGTTGCTGACTTTCTTGTCTACCAGCAGGATGAACGGGTTTTCAAGTTCAGCAGTGAGCGTGTCTTGTTTGTTGGCGAAGTATGGAGAGATATAACCACGGTCAAACTGCATACCCTCTACAACGTCAAGCGCATCTTCAAAGCCTGAACCTTCTTCAACAGTGATTACGCCTTCTTTGCCCACTTTTTCCATTGCTTGTGCAATTAAAGCACCTACAGTGGTGTCAGAGTTTGCAGAGATCGAACCGACTTGTTCAATTGCTTTCGAATCAGATGCAGGTTGTGCAGTTGATTTGATTTCAGCCACTAAAGTTTTCACCGCGATGTCGATACCGCGTTTCAAGTCCATTGGGTTCATACCCGCAGTCACTGACTTGATGCCTTCGTTCAGGATGGCTTGCGCCAATACAGTTGCAGTTGTGGTACCGTCACCTGCAATGTCATTGGTTTTAGAAGACACTTCACGAACCAGTTGCGCACCCATGTTCTCGAACTTGTCTTTTAACGTGATTTCTTTCGCAACAGAAACACCATCTTTAGTGATGTGCGGTGCGCCGAAAGAACGGTCGATCACCACGTTACGGCCTTTAGGACCTAAAGTTACTTTCACTGCATCTGCAAGAATGTTGACACCCGCAATCATTTTGCTACGAGCTGAATCACCAAATTTTACGTCTTTAGCTGACATGATTTACTCCAATTTTAAATCTTAACTAAATCTGATAACCATTGAGTTAGTGAGAAATTAGCCTTCTAAAACAGCTAAAATGTCAGACTCTTTCATAATAAGCAGTTCTTCACCGTCTACTTTTACAGTGGTGCCGGCATAAGTACCAAACAATACTTTATCGCCAACTTTCACATCTAATGCACGTACGCCATTGTCTGTGATTTGACCATTACCAACTGCAATGATTTCACCCTGAGCAGGTTTTTCAGCAGCAGAACCTGGCAATAAAATGCCGCCAGCAGTTTTTGTTTCTTCTTCGACACGACGAATTACTACACGGTCATGTAATGGACGAATGTTGCTCATAAATAACTCCATCAGACTAAGTCTTCGTTAGATAACTGATGACGACTTATTTATTCCTTTGGTCATCATCAAAATGAATTTTAGATGTCACTTTTGTGGGGATGGAAAAAAACGCTTCAAGGGGAAAAATGAAAAAAAATCTGTTTTTTGTCTTTTTTTTCGCCAGCCATCAGACCACTGTCGCTTTATTCCTCATATTTCTAATACGGTTCAAATTTTTGCGTGCGTTCATTAAAAAAATAGGCCTGAATTTCACCGCTGTCATGAATCACATTAAAGCTGTTATTAAAACGATGATGCAGACGATAAGACAGCGCCGTGCCGGCATGAATATCCAGCACCGGATGACTGGCCTGCAAATGATAAATCTGGTTTAAATCATAGACTGCGGACTGATGCAGATGACCATGCAACAGCCCGAACAGGCCATGCTGGCTCCAGCTTTCCAGCGCCATTTTGCCAAGCATTGGACAGTCTTTTACCCCATGCGGATCATCCGGCGGGGTATAAAACGGTTGATGCGCAGCAATCAGCTTGATTTTATGCGCCGGCGCCGCGGCCAGAATCTGATCGACCAGCTGGATTTGCGCCAGCGAAATATGCCCGCGGGTATGGTAACGCCGCCGGATACTGTTTAAACCAATCAGAAAAAAATGCTCGGTTTCCAGCACAGTTTCCATCTTGCCAAAAAACAGCTGATAACGCGCAAATGGATTGACAAAACGGGTCCATAAATCGAATAGCGGAATATCATGATTGCCCGGCACCACCAGATACGGCCGCTCCAGGCTGTCGAGAAACTGCTTACAGTCATAAAACTGTTTAAAACGCGCACGCTGGGTTAAATCACCACTGACCACTATCGCTTCAGCCTGATGCTCCAGGCAAAATTGCCGGATGGCTGCCATGCAGGCCGGCTTTTCGGTGCCAAAATGCAAATCAGACAGATGCAGAATCATAAGGCACCATCATATTTAAGGCATTTTTTTCCACTGTGACTTTTAGCGGTGGTCGCATCCGGACAATTTCACCATCAATGGCCACCTGCATGGTTTTTAGTTGTGCGTGAATCACCACCTGATCTGCAGCAAAAGTATATACATCGGGTGCTTGTTCAATTTCCCCTTTCACCAGCTGCCATAAAATTTTAAACAAGGTCAACTTATCGCTTTTCGCCACCACAATGCCGGCCACCTTGCCCTGTGCCACCGCTGCAGCAATACGCAAATTCATCTCCGACAATTGCAGCTGGTTATTGCCAAAAAATACCAACGGAGTTTTCACCGGAAACAGCTTGCCATCGACTTCAACTTTTAATTTCAGTTCCTTGCGATGGCGAATCAGTACATCCAGACCGGAGGTATAGGCATGTAAAGGAAAGCGACCCAGATAGCGGTTATACAGCTCCCGTTTCTGGATAAATAAAGGATACAGCCCTAAGCTGGCATTGTTTAAATAGATGTGTTCATTGATCCGCGCGATATGCGCCTTGCGTGGCCGGCCGGTTGCAATCACATGCGCTGCCTGAATAATATCCACCGGAATATCAAATACGCGGGCCACATAGTTAAAGGTACCTAAAGGTAAAATGCCCATGGGAATATCGGTATGAATTAGTTTGGCCGCCACAGCATTCAAGGTGCCATCGCCCCCTGCGGCCACCACCACGCCATAATTGTCCGGGTCCTGATGACGTAAAAATACCTGCGCCATTAATTCATCAAAACTGGCATACTGTTCGATATCAAAGGACTGGATTTCAAAACCGTATTGGGAAAAAATCTGGATCAGCTCTTCATACACCTCGGTTTTATGGGTCGCATGAAAGCCTGATTTTTTGTTATACACAATAGACAATGGCTTGAATTGTTCAGACATTTTGTCCACATCTTTAAAGCATTTGTTCTAATTTCAGCCAATTAAGTGGAAATTTAAAGCACCTTTATGTAAAAATCGAATTACCACCATTTATTTAATCAATAATGATTCTCAGAAAAAATTTAGATATAAATTATTGTTTTAAAAAGAAATAAATAAATTAAATAATATACATAAATATAAAAAATAAATAAGATACCCCCTTATTTAAACATTATCTTTTTGTTTTTTATAAACTTATCATTTAGATTGCATTAACTACCAAAATAATTCCTTTAGTCCTTTAGTCTTATTTTTTTCGTCATTTTGTGCTTTAATACAGCCACTTTTTTTTCATATTTCATCTGAGCGGTTCATTTCATCTCTCAGATTGTACTTTGTACAACAGTTTGTACACATTTTAGATAGGCCTCACCATGACCCAAGTGAACGCACCAGAATTCGTTCGTCACCCTAAGCTTATTGCTTGGGTGGAAGAGATTGCTAAATTAACAAAACCAGCAAAAATTGAATGGTGTGACGGTAGCGCAGAAGAATATCAACGTTATATCGACTTGATGATCGCTAACGGCACAATGCAAGCGCTTAACCAAGAAACTCACCCTGGTTCTTATCTTGCAAACTCTGATCCTTCTGACGTAGCTCGTGTTGAAGACCGTACTTACATCTGCTCTGAAAACCAGGAAGATGCCGGTGCGACCAACAACTGGGAAGCGCCTGCAGTAATGCGCGAAAAATTGAACGGTTTATTTGACGGTTCAATGGCAGGTCGTACGCTGTATGTGGTTCCATTCTCAATGGGTCCACTCGGTTCACACATTGCACACATCGGGATCGAGTTAACTGACTCTCCTTATGTTGCAGTCAGCATGTCTAAAATGGCTCGTATGGGTAAAGCTGTTTATGACGTATTAGGTACAGATGGCGAATTCGTTCCATGTGTACACACTGTAGGCGCTCCGCTTGCCGAAGGTGAAAAAGATGTTGCATGGCCTTGCAACAAAGAAAAATACATCGTGCACTATCCAGAAACACGTGAAATCTGGTCTTACGGTTCAGGTTACGGCGGTAACGCATTGTTAGGTAAAAAATGCCTGGCGTTACGTATTGCATCGTTCATGGGTCGTCAACAAGGCTGGTTAGCTGAACACATGCTGATTCTTGGCGTGACCAATCCTCAAGGCGAAAAACACTACATCGCAGCGGCATTCCCATCTGCATGTGGTAAAACCAACTTCGCGATGCTGATTCCACCAGCTGGTTATGAAGGCTGGAAGATTGAAACTGTAGGTGACGATATTGCCTGGATCAAACCAGGTGAAGATGGTCGTCTATACGCAATCAACCCTGAAGCTGGTTTCTTCGGTGTAGCACCTGGTACAAACACCAAAACTAACCCGAACTGTATGGCGACGCTGCACAAAGACGTGATCTATACCAACGTTGCTGTGACTGACAATGGCGAAGTATGGTGGGAAGGTCTTTCTAAAGAAGCACCTGCAAACCTGACCAACTGGAAAGGTCAACCACATACTGGTGAAGAAAAAGCAGCGCATCCAAACGCGCGTTTCACCGTATCTGCAGGTCAATGTCCTTCAATTGATGCTGACTGGGAAAATCCAGCAGGTGTTCCAATCTCTGCATTCATCTTTGGTGGTCGCCGTGCAGACACAGTGCCTCTAATTTCAGAAGCATTTGACTGGGTTGATGGCGTGTATAAAGCGGCAACCATGGGTTCTGAAACCACTGCTGCTGCGGTTGGTCAACAAGGTATCGTTCGTCGTGACCCATTCGCAATGCTGCCATTCGCGGGTTACAACATGGCGGACTACTTCTCTCACTGGTTAGAAATGGGTGAGAAAGTGGGTGCGAAAGCTGAAGCTGCAGGTAACAAACTGCCTGGTATCTACAACGTGAACTGGTTCCGTCGTGATGCTGAAGGCAACTTCGTATGGCCTGGTTTCGGTCAAAACATGCGTGTACTTGAGTGGATCATTGACCGTTGTGAAGGTCGTGCAGATGCTGTAGACACTCCAATTGGCCGCGTTCCAACTTACGAACAGCTGAACTGGACTGGTTTAGATTTCTCTAAAGAGCAATTTGAAACTGTGACAGCACAAGACAAAGATCAATGGATCAAAGAACTGGAAAGCCACACTGAGTTATTCAATAAACTGGGTGATCGTTTACCAGAAGCATTGAAAAAACGTCAAGCTGAGCTTTTAGAAGCGGTTAAATCTGCTTAATTGCTGATTAACATGAAAGAGGTCGCGAAAGCGGCCTTTTTTATTGCCTGCCTATATACGCTACATTTTACCGGCAATAAATTTCAACACATCATTGAGGAAAGCAGTCGTCCCCAGGTCAGGCTTTTATGGCATACTTGAAAGTATAAATTAGAGATCATGAGCCATAATAGCAATGAACAATACTTATAAACTTTTAGGACTTGCCTGTACGGTTACCCTGCTCACTGCCTGCCAGAGTGGGCCACGCGAATTTAATGGCAATGTCGGTTATCAGATCGAAAGCCGCACTGACAGCACAGCCACCTTGGCTTACACCCTTGCAACACGCAACAATCAGCAATTAGATGAACAGCGCCTACAACGTGCCTGCCAGAAAGTGCTGGCCAGCAATAAAGTCTTTAAATTAAATATTCTCAGCGTCAATGAAATTGCCAACCCGGCGGCCGGTAATAATCTTACTGCTCCAGGACGTCAAATTGGCGATACCCGTGCCACCTTCAGCCTGTCGAATACCCCTGGCCTGCACAGCAGTGAAAATCCGGCCACACGTGATGCCCTCACTGCCCGCCCAAGCACTTTAACTGTGGTGCGCTATACCTGCTCTTAAGCTTCTGCAAGCCAATAAAAAAGACGCTGTTTACAGCGTCTTATAAAAACTGACATTACGAAATTCGGGCGACTCATCTAAATCGGGCCAAGTGGTGGCACTACGCTCATCCAGCTTTTCATATTTGGGATGGCTAAAGTTTTTCACCCGGCTGTCCGCCACCCACACTTCTGGGGCAAATTTTAAAAACTCATCCAGGAAAAAACGGTTGCATTGATCGTATAGCACATCCGCTGCGAGTAGTACATCAACCTGCTCGGCTTTGTAGAGATCATCCAGATATTCCAGCTCGACGCCATTAAGTTCGGCATTGACTCGACAGGCATCCAGACTGACCTGATCAATATCACAGCAGATCACCCGTTTAGCACCCGCCATTTTGGCAGCAATGGCCACCACACCTGAACCTGCGCCAAAATCTAGCACTACTTTATCTTTCACATGATGCGGCTCAGCTAGCAACCACTGTGCCATCGCCAATCCTGAGGCCCAGCAGAAAATCCAGTATGGCGTATCATTCCAGATCCGGCGGATCACTTCATCATCGAGTTTATCGGTGGGAAAAACCGGCGGAATCAACCAAAGTGAAATCGGTGTTTCAGGCAATTGCTGTGCCTGCAGTTCACAATGTGGAATCACATCATGCAAAGCACTTAATAGATGTTCAGGGGCTTTAGGAAATTGAAAGGTGCAGCTCATTGGGTTTTTATTCTTTATGTATTTCAGCAAAAATCTGATGTTAGAGGTTTTACCCTCATCCCAACCTTCTCCCTGAGCCGTATACGGCGCAAGAGAAGGAGTATCCATTATTTTTACAATGATTTTTCCCTCTCCTGAGCAAGATTTAAAGCACTGCTTTTAAATCGAAGCGCAAGAGAGGGTCAGGGAGAGGTCAATTTATTAACCCAAAGCCTTCTCAGCCGCTTCTACGGTTTGACGAATCAAGGTTGTAATCGTCATCGGACCAACACCACCTGGCACTGGTGTGTAAGCAGAAGCGATGTCTTCGATACCAACGAGTTGGATATCACCAACACCGCCGCCTTCACGTGGGTGGAAGCCCGCATCAACGACCACTGCACCTGGCTTAATCCAGTCTTTCTGAATCAGTTCAGCTTTACCAACTGCGCCCACAATAATGTCTGCCTGCTTCACGAATTCAGCCAGGTTTTGTGTGCGTGAGTGACAGGTGGTTACAGTTGCATTGGCTTCTAGCAGCATCGCCGACATTGGTTTACCCAGAATAGCCGAACGACCAACCACCACTGCATGTTTACCCGCGATTTCGATGTTGTTTTCTTTCAGAATAGTCATGATGCCCGCTGGTGTTGCCGAACCATAGGCCGCTTCACCCATCGCCATACGACCATAACCCAAACAAGTCACACCATCGACATCTTTTTCAAGTGAAATGGCATCGAAGCAGGCACGCTCATCAATTTGTGCCGGTACCGGATGCTGTAACAGGATACCGTGTACATCAGGATTGGCATTGAGTTTTTCAATTTCAGCCAGTAACTGCTCAGTGGTGGTTTCCTGTGGAAGCTCGATTTTTAAAGAGTCCATACCGACACGGCGGCAGGCATTCCCTTTCATACGTACATAAGTTGCAGATGCACCGTCGTCACCTACCAAAATAGTCGCCAGAATTGGGGTACGACCTGTTTTCGCCTTTAATGCTTCTACGCGTGTTAACAAGTCAGCTTCAATTTGCTTTGCTAATGCACGACCATCCAAAACTAATGCCACGGCACATCTCCAAATGTTGATAGGAATCAATTTTGCAAATAATACATGATAATTTAGGCAATTTTCTTTCATATGCCGAATTTATGTGCATATGCGCGATTTATAGTATTGTTTTTTTTCCAGAGCTTGCTAATATGTGCATCACCAAGACGTGGCGGGGTGGCAGAGTGGTCATGCAGCGGACTGCAACTCCGTGGACGCCGGTTCGATTCCGACCTCCGCCTCCAATCTTGGTAAAAATGCCCGAGTGGTGAAATCGGTAGACACAGGGGATTTAAAATCCCCCGCCCTCAAAGCGTGCCAGTTCGAGTCTGGCCTCGGGCACCATTTTAACAGATCTTAAAATGGTGCAGTAAAGAATCCAGCGTCAAGCTGGTTTTTTTATGCCTGCAATTTAGCTTCTGCGTTGACCCTGTCCATGACCCCACAACAGCCCCTGCTTTTTCTACAACAGCTACAACAACACCATCCGGCTGCATTTAAACGCAATTTTCTGCTGTATGGCGCAATAAAAATCAAAGGCATGCTGGATGAGTGGAAAGAAATCCTCCCCTGGGTGCTGGCCCTGCTGATTTTTATTCCGCTGTCGATGGTCTTTGCAGATGCGATTCAGCAGCACTTGCCACAGTTTGATGCCGCACAAAGCAAAAGTATGGCAATTTTAGCGCTCATGTTGCTGTTGATGCTCACGACACCCTATGTGATTTACCAACTCAAACACAGTGCAGCGGCCTTATATCGCATGCTCCGCCATACCCCAATCAAACTGGCGATCGTGATTTTAGTGCAGGCGCTAAATGTCTATTACTGGCAAAGCGTGCTATTGCAAGGGATACTGTTCTTTTTTGCCCTGAGTTTTGGCTTTGTACGTTTTTATAAAGAAAACCTGTTTCGTCATGAGGCTACACCAGAACAGCAATACTGTTTGCAGCAGATTCGCCGTGCAGCGTACTGGTCATATCGTCAGCTTCGTAATACCCACCTAAAAATGTACTTTTATCCCAAAAGTTCGGCACGCTATGCAGACCTGGCGCTACAGCGGATGAAATATGCCAATCTGCATCAGTAAATCATGCAGGTTGAACACAAGTTTGCGCAGCAGATTAAATTTATTGATCTGGACAGTTATCTCAACGAAATCAGCCAATAAAAAAACCGGGACAATCCCTGTTTTTTATAGAAACAGGGTTTAAGCACTGGCCGGCAGGTCTTTAATTTCCACCAGAGCCGGCGTGTATTGCAGACGGTGATAACGCGCATCATCCAGTTGATAATCTGCTGCTTTGACCGTGTTCACGAATTTCCACTCGGCCAGCATCTCATCTGCCGTAAAGCTGACGGTCAGATAACCTCGCTGATTCAGGTTGCAATAACTCAGCTCATCAATCAGGGTATTAAAGGCAAATTCAAATTCGTATAGCTTGGCCGCCGGAATCTGCAGATATTTTTCCATCCCCGGAGAGGACACCGAACTGGTGGCCAGCTCCACCCCGACAAAGTTCTGCTGGGCATCATACAGCTGTGCAGACCAGGCATTATGAGTATCGCCCGCCAGCACCACCACTTTTTTACCCAGTTGACCCAATACGCTATACAGTGCTTCACGCTCATAAGCATAGCCATCCCAGGCATCCAGATTATACGGCACCACGGTCAAAATACGGGCCTTTTCCTGTGCGGTTAAAGTGGGATCGCCCTGTAAATAACGGCTTTTCAATGTGACCAGTTCTACCAGCATCCGCTCGACATTGGCCAAGGTCTCTACGGTTGCCTGACCCCTGGTGATTTGCCCGAGCACCTGCAAGATTTCCGCCGGAATCAGCATTTTCGCCATCAGCACCTGTTGCCCCAGCACATTCCAGGTGGCTTGAGATTGAGTCAGCTGCTGGGCCAGCCAGGCAAACTGAGTACGTCCAAGCAAGGTACGGTTAGTGTCAGTTAAATCTGCGCTAAATCGGGCGGCATCCAGACCGGTCGCGGTTAAATAATGGGCATAATCCAGCTGCTTGTGACGTGCTAGTACCCGCGTATCCAGCATATTCAACTGCACCAGCTGACCGAAATTGAACTGGCGGTAAATATTCAGATGGTCATTTTCAGAGACCGGACGAATTGGCATCCACTCAAAATAGGCCTGCAATGCAGCCAACTTGCGTGCAAAGAAATCACCTTCGTTGTCCTGATGATTCTCCGCCCCTTCCATCCAAGTGTCATTGGTTAGCTCGTGGTCATCCCAGATTACAATAAACGGATGACGCTGGTGCACTGCCTGCAAATCGGCATCTCCACGATACAGAGCATAACGCTTGCGATAATCATCTAAACGGATAATTTCCTGATTATTATCGGCGGCCAGGGTACGTCCCAGTTTTTCGGCATCTTCAGTGGCATAACCATCGGCGCCATATTCATAAATATAATCACCCAGGTGGATGACTACATCCAGATTTTCCTTGGCCATTTCCTTATAGACATGGAAATAACCGGCCGGATAATTGGAGCAGGAACAGACTGCAAACTTTACTGCAGCAGTATCAAGCGGCAAGGTTTTGGTCTGGCCCACCAGTGAGCTTTGTGCGCCATAGCGGAAACGGTAGAAATAGGTCTGATTGGCTTCTAAACCGTCTGCATCAACTTTGACGGTAAAGTCCTGCGCCTGTGTGGTCAGCACTTTGCCCGTATTTACAATGTGCTGAAACGCCTGATCGGTCGCGATTTCCCACTGTACTTCCAGACGCATAGCCGTATCTTCGGGGCTAAGACGGGTCCATAGAATCACCCGGTCTGCCAATGGGTCACCACTGGCCACGCCATGTAAAAATTGTATTTGTGGCGCATCAGGAGATGAATGCTCTGGATCATCATCGCCACAGGCAGTTAAGCTGAGTGGCAAAGACAGTGCCCCAAAACCTGCAATGGTTTTTTGAATCAGTTCGCGACGGTTCATGTGCGTTGTCATACGGTTTTCCTGTTGTTTTTATTTGCACTACCTTAGAAAACCGAGGTTTAGCTTTGATCTCATTTTTATGAAAAAATGATGACAGTCGACATCCAGCCTGCTTCGAGTTTAGGCTAATACAATGATTTGCTTGAAAAGAAAGCAATTGTAAGCAAATTTACTTGCCAAGTTTTCCATCCTCCTCTATTATTGCGCACATGCCCGAGTGGTGAAATCGGTAGACACAGGGGATTTAAAATCCCCCGCCCTCAAAGCGTGCCAGTTCGAGTCTGGCCTCGGGCACCATTTTAATAGATCTTAAAATGGTGCAATAAATTACCCAGCGTCAAGCTGGTTTTTTTATGCCCGAAATTTAATAAAACAGATTGAATAGAAAGAGAAGAAATATAAAAAGAAGAATGAAATATCAGGTCACCCTACTCACCTTGCCAAGCTGTTTTTCAAGCATTTATGCCGCCGATGAATCAAGCATTTAATATGATCAAGAAACGCCCGCACAGCAGAGCAACACACTGAGTAGGTCGTGCAGGTAGATGAGAGGACTAAAGCATATCCGAAACAGAGCTGCTATTTACTGGACACCCTGTAAGATTGAGCGATGGGATCATCTCAAACCCAGATCATTCCATCATAAAAAAAGAGAGCGGCTTACCACTCTCGATTGGATACCAGCTCTTCCATTTCCAGCTCAAAATAGCCGGCGTCTTGCAGCACCATCATCATCGCTTCAGCAATATAATCCGCTGCAGTATCATCCAGTGAGGAATCCAGATCTTCAAATTGTGGTTTCATCTTGTTGATGACGTTTACCGTTTCATGCGCGAAGTGATAAATGTCAGCCTCGGACAAATTCGGCTTGGCGACTTTTTTCGCAAACTGTTCAATGGACTGTTTGATTTCAGCGACCAGAATATCGGGATAATAGTCATCGTCAAACATGGGGAGAAGTAAATCTGTAAACATACAGGCACTCAAAACTACAAAAGGTCAAATTCAAGACAGGCTATATAGCACAAAGCCCCTGAAAAGCCAAACTGAGCGAGATTTGAATACCCATATGATATAAAGCAGGCTGGTATAGAGCAGCCCTTAAGCCAATTGCATCGCCTGCCAGATTTTAATGGCATCGGCGGTAGCTTTCACATCATGCGCGCGCACCATACAGGCACCCTGCTGAATACTCAGCAAATGCGCAGTGGCTGAACCAACTGCACGTTGCTGTGGCTCTGCGGCATCCAGCACACTGCCAATAAAACGTTTACGCGACAAGGCAGATAAAATTGGATAACCCATGTCAGTCAGTTTATAGAACTCATTTAGCAATTGCAGATTTTGCTGGGCATTTTTGGCAAAACCAAAGCCCGGATCAATCATAATGTTTTCAGCCTTGACCCCGGCATCCAGTGCATCCTGAACCCGTTGCGAGAGTTCACGAATAACATCTGTAGTGACATCTTCATATTGATCCAGATTATTCATGGTGGTTGGCTCACCGCGCATATGCATGATGATCACCGGAATATCTAATTCTGCCGCGGTTTCCAGAGCCTGAGGACGGGTTAAAGCCCGCACATCATTCCAGATATGCGCACCGGCCGCTACTGCCGCACGAATCACCTCTGGCTGTGAAGTATCAATTGAAATCACCACATTTAGTTTGGCCAGCTCCTCGACCACAGGCACCACCCGGCGGATTTCTTCCTCAATTTCCACCACCGCTGCGCCGGGACGGGTCGATTCACCCCCCACATCAATGACGGTGGCACCTTCAGCAATCATTTCCAGGGCTTTTACTACTGCCTGATCTTTCTGATTGTGCAGCCCCCCATCGCTAAAGGAATCCGGAGTCACATTTAAAATTCCCATTACATGCGGCTGAGACAAATCCAGTTTCAAATGACCGAAAGTCCAGATCTGTGGTCGTAGTGGCTTCAGCTGCATGGTTCAATCCTAGTTCACAATAACCCCGGTATTGTCTTATGGAAAGATCAATAAAGCAAAGCTCAATCTATTCAATAGCTAGATTTCAAAATAGTTCTTATTGGAATATTGCATCAGCTTGGATTGCAGTAACGCTTTTACATCAACCCATTCGCTTTTTAAAATACTATAGATATAACTATCTCTGAGTGTCACGCCATCTTTACGCAGCATATGACATCTAATGATGCCATCCTGTTTGGCACCCAGAGCTTCAATAGCTTTTTGACTTTTAAGATTCAGATGATCAGTCCGAAAGCCTACCACTTGAGCATTCAGCTCTTCAAATGCATGCTGCAGCAAAAGATATTTACAGACCCGGTTTACATAGGTTCGTTGATAAGGTTTGGCATACCAGGTAAAGCCAATTTCAACACGTGGAATTTCCGGCTTGATATCATGAAAGCTGGTGGTGCCGATTGCTCGGTCTGAAGTTAAATCAATCACGGCAAAAGCCATTCTTTCACCTTTGGACTGCTGTTCAAAAGCTTGGGTAAAGTAGTGTTTAAGTTTATGTAGGTAAGGTACCGAATTATATAACACTTCCCCCAAGCCCCCTTCGGCACATGCATTTTCTAATTCTGCAAAATGTTCCCAGCTCAGTGGTTCTAAACGTAGCTGATAAATACTGGATTCCAGAACAGGTAAAGTCATTCTTATTTTTACTCAGTGATTTTTATAAATTGACTATACTATAGCATTCAACTAGATATGACAAAACAATAGCCATAAAAAAACCACCCGAAGGTGGTTTTCTTAAAATATTCTTAGTTGGCTGGCAATGGTGGCGGTGTGCTTGGACCATTGCTTGGGGTTACATCAATCACCGGATTTTCTGCAACATATACTTTTGGTGGCTGTGGTTCACGACCTTCCATAATGTCACGAATCTGCTCACGATCAATGGTTTCCCAATCCATCAGCGCTTTTACCATAGCATGGGCAATATCTTTGTTGTTTTCCAGGATATCCCAGGCCACTTTATATTGCTCATCCAGAATGCGGCGCACTTCACGGTCCACTTCCAGCTGCGTCGCTTCAGAAATGGTCCGGCTACCCAGGCTGCCCATGAAGGATTGCTGTGAATCATCTTCATAAACCATCACACCTAGTTTGTCCGACATACCGTATTTGGTCACCATGGCACGCGCCATTTTGGTTGCACGCTCAAAGTCGTTCGATGCACCGGTAGATTGCTGATTAATGAAAATTTCTTCAGCAATACGACCACCAAACAGGATTGAAATTTCTTTCAGCATCTTGTCTTTGTAATGGCTGGTCTGGTCAAACTCAGGCAACTGCCAGGTTACACCCAGCGCCCAACCGCGCGGCATAATCGTGACTTTATGCACAGGATCCGTACCCGGCAGCATTTCTGCCACAATGGCATGGCCTGCTTCATGATAAGCCGTCGCACGACGTTCTTCTTCACGAATCACCATTGATTTACGTTCAGGACCCATGTACAGCTTGTCTTTGGCGTCTTCAAAGTCATGCATGTCGACCGTGTTCTTGTTACGACGTGCAGCAAATAGCGCTGCTTCGTTCACCAAGTTGGCCAACTGTGCACCCGAGAAGCCCGGTGTACCACGTGCAAGGACTTTTACATCCACACCTGTGGTTGAAGGCAATTTTTTCAGGTGAACATTCAAGATTTGCTCACGACCTTTAATATCGGGTAAGCCCACCATCACCTGACGGTCAAAACGACCTGGACGTAATAAAGCTTTATCCAGTACATCGGCACGGTTGGTTGCAGCAATGACAATAATACCTTCATTACCTTCAAAACCGTCCATTTCGACCAGCATCTGGTTTAAGGTCTGCTCACGCTCATCATGACCACCACCGGTACCTGAACCACGGTGACGACCGACCGCATCAATCTCGTCAATAAAGATAATACATGGCGCGTGGCGTTTCGCCTGCTCGAACATGTCACGGACACGAGAGGCGCCCACACCCACGAACATTTCTACGAAGTCAGAACCTGAAATACTGAAGAATGGCACTTTAGCTTCGCCAGCAATGGCTTTTGCCAGCAAAGTTTTACCGGTACCCGGAGGACCAACCATTAACACGCCTTTCGGAATGGTTGCCCCCAAACGTTTAAATTTGGCCGGATCTTTCAGGAAGTCGACAATTTCAACCACTTCCTGTTTGGCTTCATCACAACCTGCAACATCGGCAAAGGTTACTTTAATCTGGTCTTCAGACAGCATTTTCGCTTTGGACTTACCAAAGCTCATTGGGCCGTTTTTACCACCTGCACCGCCACCCATGTTGCGCATAAAGAACATGAATAACAAAATGATTAAAAGTACAGGGAAACTAGCAATGAGTAGTTGCATCAACAAACCTTGACGTTGAGGTGCAGTACCTTCAACAACAACGTTGTTTTCAATGAGGCTCGGCATGAGTTCAGGATCTTGAACCGCCGGACGAATACTTTCAAATGGTGAGCCATTGGCTTTTTCACCACTAATTCTTTCGCCATCAATTGTAACTTTTTTAATTTGACCAGCATCCACCGCCGCAACGAACTCGGAATAGTTCATTGACGTTGGCTTATCACTGCCATTGATGTTACTGAAAATCAGAATCAGTACACCAAGTATAATTAGCCACAATACGGCATTCTTGAAGAGATCGCTCAAAGCTTTATTCCCATATCAATCTAATTTGATCATGCCCTTTACAGGGTGACCTTAATGTTAAAGCTGAAGATCAGCCTACAAAACTCTTAAAAACGTACAAAATGCACAATTTTTAACGGCTTGGCAAGTAAACTTTATTTGAATGCCTTCTTCCGGCCCTGTCCGATCAAAAACACTTCTTTCGAACGTGCACGAGAAGCTGCCGGTTTTGCAGTCTTTAATACATCGAAGCTGTCGACGACCTGTTTGCGAAATTCATCGAAGCCAGAACCCTGGAACACCTTCACAACAAACTGTCCGTTTGGCCCCAGCACTTTTTGCGCAAAGTCCAAAGCCAGTTCACATAAATAGATTTGTCGTGGCTGATCTACTGCTCTATTACCTGATGTATTGGGGGCCATATCGGAAATTACAACGTCTACAGTCCGGCCATTTAAAATATTTAACAATTTTTCAAAAACTTCTTCCTCACGGAAGTCACCTTGCAGGAAGGTCACATCTGGTAAGGCATCCATAGGCAAAATATCCGATGCAATCACCAGCCCTTTGTCACCGACCAGTTTGCCGGCAATTTGCGACCAGCTGCCGGGCGCAGCACCCAGATCGACCACCGTCATGCCGGGTTTGATAATTTTATATTTTTCCTGAATCTCTAGCAGTTTATACGCAGCACGCGCACGATAACCTTCCTTCTGGGCTTTTTTCACGAAAGGGTCATCCAGGTGCTCTCTCATCCACGCACGACTACTTTTGGATAATTTCTGGTTGGTAATGCGTGTTGCCATAACTCTCTAAATATTAAAAACCTTCTAATTTATAATTGTACGTGAAAATTGCCGCGCTTGCAGTACAGATGTGTAGTTAAATGGACGTAGAGGGTGTGATTTTTTCTATTATTTGCATCGATTATTTGCGCAGATTTTACAGCGTTTCAAATTGGGATTTGCTATACTAAGCCGTTTTTAAAATCAGGTTATTTTTATGGCGGCTTTATCTATTCAGGAACGCAAGCGTTTACGTCAAATCGGTCATGCACTCAATCCGGTTGTGATGATTGGCGGACAAGGGCTTACTGAAAATGTCATTGAAGAAACCACGCGTGCGTTAAACGACCACGAACTGATTAAAGTGAAAATTGGCGGTGAAGACCGTGAAGCACGTGCAGCTGTAATTGAGGCAATTGCAGAAGCGACTGGTGCAGAAGTGGTACAGACCATTGGTAAAATTGCCCTGCTGTATAAAAAAGCCAAACCGCAAAATCCAAAATTATCGAACCTGGTTCGTCACGCGCATCTGGCAAAATAATTTTTCCTTATGGCAAGTTATGAACTGAGTGCTTTTGATCGCCGTTTTCAGGCCATCTCCCTAGTCGGGGCGATTGAGCAGCAAAGCCCGTTTAACCTGAATATTGGTTACTGGCTGCGTGATCCGAACCAGTATGTGCAGTGGCCCGATCTGGTGTCTGCGCATCCGCGTCAGGATTTTCTCTGGCAGAACACCTGTTTTGAAGTGTTTATTGGGGTTCATGGGGAAGATTTTTATCGTGAAATTAATCTTTCTCCATCTCAAGCCTGGCAGGCCTATCAGTTTGAGGAATATCGCTATCCGGAAGATATGCCGCCGCAAGCCGCCTATGATATTGAGCTCAACCAGCTGAAACGCACCCATTATGGACTGAATGTCAGTCTGGACTTGGGCGAATTCATGGCCAAGCATAAATTAAAGTGGTCGGATCTGTTCATTGGTTTAACTGCCGTGTTAAACACTTCTGAAGGTGAACACTATTACGCCATGCAGCACAGCAGCCCACAGGCCGATTTTCATAACAAGCGCGATTGGCTGCATCAGTTCTAGGCATTATGTCTGAACTAAAACGCAGTATAAAAAAAGTGAGGCACATGACCTCACTTTTTTATTGCCTGCATCGCACGCACCCGCTACAACACGCCTTAGCTTTTAAGGGTGGTGTCGGTTTCAGAAGCAGGTGCCGCCTCTTTTGCTGGTACAACTTTTTTCCAGGTTTCCAAGGTATGTTCTTTGGAGCGCTTGAAGGTTTCGGTTAACTGGTCTTTATGCTTGACTGAAATCTGGCTGACATCGGCTTTAAGCTCTTTGCCAATTTTATTCAAATCTTCAATCACCGCATTAAACTCGGTTTTCACAAACTCTTTCAGTTCACCAAGATCTTTTTGTGAGCTGCCAAAATGCTCCTTGAGCGATTCAATTTTCTGTAGCAGCTCTTTCTTGAGCTGACTGAGCTGCTCCTGCACGCTGCCATTAAATTTTTTCGCTTCGGTCTGCAGTTTTTCCTGGGTCTCCCCGACTGCTTCAGTAACCTGCTGCTTGGCCTCTTGCGCTGCCTGTTCAAGCTTTTCAGTGCCTTCTGCCACCACGTCTTTTAAGGAGTTTTTAGCCGCTGGCTGTTTTTGTTCTGCTGTCATTGCCGTTCACCCGCCTGTTATTATGAAAGACCATAGCATAGTAGAAACAGATAAAATTTAAGTTTTGATTTGTTAGACAATTATTAAATGCTTACATTTCTGTGACATTGCGTGACAAACATGCTTTTGCACCAAAAGAATACTTTTTTATTGGATATTCCGCTTCAATAACGTGGACTTTTTCAGAGTTGGTGCGTATAATGCGCTGTTAAGTTCAAGCGAGCAGATGTGAGGAGGGTAGGTTGTATAGTAGCCTTCCTTTTTTTTCGTCTACTCGCTTTTTTACAGCCTAAATTTCAGGAGCTTTGGTTTGAGCACCCCCGCCATTTTAGCCCTTGCCGACGGTACGATCTTCAAAGGAACGTCAATCGGTGCATCGGGTAGTACGACTGGTGAAGTCGTTTTTAACACTGCCATGACTGGCTATCAAGAAATTTTGACTGACCCGAGTTATGCACAGCAACTTGTGACTTTAACTTACCCACATATTGGTAACACAGGTTGTAATGAAGAAGACGCAGAATCTGGTCGTATTCATAAAGTATGGGCCAACGGATTAATCATTCGTGATCTGCCTTTATTGCATAGCAACTTCCGTTCTACACAGTCTTTAGCGGATTACCTGAAGCAACACAATGTGGTTGCCATTGCCGATATCGACACGCGTAAACTGACTCGCATTTTACGTGCAAAAGGTGCGCAAAACGGTTGTATTCTGGCTGGTGAAAATATCACTGAAGAAGAAGCAATTGCAAAAGCACGTGCATTTGGCGGCTTAAACGGTTTAGACCTTGCAAAAGAATGCTGTGACCCGAACGGTTTTGAATGGACCGAAGGCTCATGGGAACTTGGCAAAGGCTTTACTCAACCTGAACTTAAATTCCATGTGGTTGCATACGACTACGGTGTCAAAACCAACATCCTGCGTATGCTGGCAGACCGCGGCTGTAAACTGACCGTTGTGCCTGCACAAACCCCTGCTGCTGACGTACTTGCGTTAAATCCAGATGGCGTGTTCCTGTCGAACGGCCCTGGCGACCCAGCTGCTTGTGATTATGCAATTGAAGCTGTAAAAACTATTGTTGAAACCACCAATCTCCCTGTGTTTGGTATCTGTTTAGGTCACCAGATTCTTGCTCTGGCTTCTGGCGCAAAAACCATGAAAATGGCGCACGGTCACCACGGTGCCAACCATCCTGTACAAAACATCGAAGATGGTACAGTGATGATTACCTCGCAAAACCACGGCTTCGCAGTGGATGAAAGCAACCTGCCAGCAGTCTTGCGTGTTACCCACCGTTCACTGTTCGATGGTACTAACCAGGGTATCCACCGTACAGACAAGCCGGCATTCAGCTTCCAGGGTCACCCTGAAGCCAGCCCAGGTCCACACGACTGTGCCCCACTGTTCGATCATTTCATCGAACTTCTTGAAGCAGCTAAGAAGTAATTAAGGAGCAAATAATGCCAAAGCGTACGGATATTAAAAGCATCTTAATTATTGGTGCTGGTCCTATTGTTATCGGTCAGGCCTGTGAGTTTGACTACTCGGGTGCTCAAGCCTGCAAAGCGCTGCGTGAAGAAGGTTACCGCGTCATTCTGGTGAACTCGAACCCGGCGACGATTATGACTGACCCGACAATGGCGGATGCAACCTATATCGAGCCAATCACCTGGCAAACCGTTGCAGCGATCATTGAAAAAGAACGTCCAGATGCAGTTTTACCAACCATGGGCGGCCAGACTGCACTGAACTGTGCCCTTGCTCTGGATGCCAACGGTATTTTAGAAAAATACAATGTTGAGCTGATTGGCGCGACTAAAGAAGCGATTGAAAAAGCAGAAGACCGTAAACTGTTTGACGAAGCAATGCGTAAAATTGGTCTGGAATGTCCAAAAGCTGCGATTGCGGAATCTATGGAAGAAGCGCTGGACATTCAGGCGCGCTTCGGTTTCCCTGTGATTATTCGTCCATCATTCACCATGGGTGGTTCTGGTGGCGGTATCGCGTACAACCGCGAAGAATTCCTTGAAATCTGTGAACGTGGTTTCGACCTGTCTCCGACTCACCAGTTATTGATTGATGAATCACTCATTGGCTGGAAAGAATACGAGATGGAAGTTGTTCGTGACAAAAACGACAACTGTATTATCGTCTGTTCAATCGAAAACTTTGACCCAATGGGCGTGCATACTGGTGACTCCATCACAGTTGCTCCGGCACAAACATTGACCGACAAAGAATATCAACTCATGCGTAACGCGTCTTTAGCGGTACTGCGTGAAATTGGTGTAGAAACCGGTGGTTCTAACGTTCAGTTCGGTATTAACCCGAAAGATGGCCGTATGGTTATCATTGAAATGAACCCGCGTGTATCGCGTTCATCTGCCCTTGCGTCTAAAGCAACAGGTTTCCCGATTGCGAAAATCGCAGCGAAACTGGCAGTGGGTTATACCCTGGATGAGCTGAAAAACGACATCACTGGCGGTACAACTCCTGCATCGTTCGAGCCATCAATTGACTACGTTGTAACCAAGGTTCCACGTTTCAACTTCGAAAAATTCCCGCAAGCAGATGCAACACTGACGACTCAGATGAAATCTGTGGGTGAAGTAATGGCAATTGGCCGTAACTTCCAGGAATCTGTCAACAAAGCCCTTCGTGGTCTAGAAGTCGGTGCTTCTGGTTTTGATGAAAAAATCGAAGTGGGTACTGAAGGCGCACGCGAGAAAATCCTGCAAGAACTTAAAGTTCCAGGCCCAGAGCGTATCTGGTACGTGGCCGATGCCTTCCGTCATGGCTTCACTTTAGACGAAGTATTTGAAGCGACCAAAATTGACCGCTGGTTCCTGATTCAGATTGAAGACATTATCAATACTGAAAACCAGATCAAAACTTTAGGTTTCGGCGACTTAAACGCAGACAATATCCGTGCGTTCAAACGCAAAGGTTTATCGGATCTGCGCATCGCCAACCTGATGGGTATTTCACAAAAACAATTCCGTAAACACCGCTGGAACCTGGGCGTGACTCCGGTTTACAAACGTGTGGATACATGTGCGGCAGAATTCGAATCTGATACCGCTTATATGTATTCAACTTACGATGAAGAATGTGAATCGAATCCATCTGCGAAAGACAAAATCATGGTCATCGGTGGTGGTCCTAACCGTATTGGTCAGGGTATCGAATTCGATTACTGCTGTGTACACGCGGCGCTTGCGATGCGTGAAGACGGTTTTGAGACCATCATGGTGAACTGTAACCCTGAAACGGTTTCTACTGACTATGACACCTCAGATCGTCTGTACTTCGAACCAATTACTTTGGAAGATGTGCTTGAAATCGTGCGTACCGAGAAGCCTAAAGGCATTATCGTACAGTACGGTGGTCAAACACCGCTGAAACTGGCGCGTGCGTTAGAAGAGGCTGGTGCACCAATCATTGGTACATCTCCAGATGCGATTGACCGTGCCGAAGACCGTGAACGTTTCCAGCAAATGATTCAACGTCTGCAACTGCGTCAACCAAACAACAGCATCGTAAAATCTGCTGAAGAAGGTATTGCTGAAGCGGCGAAAGTGGGCTATCCACTGGTGGTACGTCCATCATACGTACTAGGTGGCCGTGCGATGGAAATCGTGTACAACGAAGAAGAGTTGAAGCGTTACTTACGTGATGCCGTTCAGGCGTCGAATGATGCCCCTGTTCTTCTTGACCGCTTCCTGGATGATGCGATTGAAGTTGACGTAGACTGCGTATCTGACGGTAAGGATGTGGTGATCGGCGGGATCATGCAGCACATTGAACAGGCGGGTATTCACTCAGGTGACTCTGCATGTTCGATTCCACCTTACTCGTTATCAAACGAAGTACAGGACGAAATGCGTCGTCAAACCGTAGCGATGGCCAAAGAGCTGGGCGTTATCGGTTTAATGAACGTACAGTTCGCGGTAAAAGGCGATGACGTTTACATTCTGGAAGTGAACCCACGTGCTTCTCGTACCGTGCCGTTCGTATCTAAGTGTATCGGTGAATCATTAGCGAAAATTGCTGCACGTTGTATGGCGGGTCAATCTCTGGAGTCACAAGGCTTCACAACCGAGATTATTCCTGAGCACTTCTCTGTTAAAGAAGCGGTGTTCCCATTCAACAAGTTCCCGGGTGTTGACCCAATCCTTGGCCCTGAAATGAAATCTACAGGCGAAGTAATGGGTGTGGGTAAAACTTTTGGTGAAGCATTCTACAAAGCTGTGTTAGGCTCGAATGAACGCTTACCAGGTTTGCCAACCGAAGGCGAAATCAAGCATGCATTCATTTCAGTACGTGATTCTGATAAACCACGTGCAGCAGGTATTGCCAAACAGCTTGCAGACTTTGGCTTCAAAATTATCGCTACCGGCGGTACTTATGATGTGATCAAAGCCGCAGGAATTGAATGTGAACGTGTGAATAAAGTAACTGAAGGTCGTCCGAATATTGTGGACCGCTTGAAAAATGGCGAAATTCACCTCATTATCAATACCACTGAAGGCAAACAAGCGCAGCAGGATTCATTCTCAATCCGCCGTTCTGCCCTGCAAGGTAAGGTCTATCATACGACTACCCTGAATGGTGCCGATGCGGTATGCCAAGCGTTAGCCATTAAATTGCCGATGGATGTTTATCGTTTGCAAGATTTAAGCAAAGGTTAATTGTCTACCGAGAAGTCCCGTCACCTCTCGGTGGCGGGCTTTTTTTCATTTATAGAGCTGTATTTTTCTAATATTCAACTTGAGGGACAACAATGCAACGTTATCCTATGACTCCTGAAGGCAAAGTCGCCTTAGAGAAAGAATTACACCAGTTAAAAACTGTTGAACGCCCACGTATTACTGCTGCGATTGCAGAAGCACGTGAACACGGCGACCTAAAAGAAAATGCAGAGTATCATGCAGCACGTGAGCAGCAAGGTTTCTGTGAGGGGCGTATTCAAGACATCGAAGGTAAACTCGGTGCTTGCCAAGTCATTGATGTAAAAGAACTTGAGCAAAATGGTCGTGTTGTATTTGGGGTAACAGTAACCATTGAGAACCTGGACACTGAAGAACGCAAAACTTATAAAATCGTTGGCGATGACGAAGCAGACTTCAAGATCAATAAAATCTCTGTGAACTCTCCTATTGCTCGTGGTCTTTTAGGTAAAAATGAAGGCGATGAAGCAAAAATTGTAACACCACAAGGTGAAGTTGAGTACGAAATCGTCAGCGTTGAATACATCTAATCCTTAGATGGTTTGACATCCCAAAGCCCCTCTTCTGAGGGGTTTTTTTATTATCTTTAAAACAAAAGTTCACGAAAAAATTACAGCAAATGTATATGCTTTAATAGTCAATATTTTTCTATAAATTTTAAAATGCAGCTTATTTGGTTCCGTCAAGATTTAAGAATTCATGATCATGCAGCTCTTTGGCATACTCGCGAAGCTGGCCCTTGCATTGCCTTAGTCGTGCTATCGCCAAAACAATGGCAAGTGCACAATGATGCGCTAATTAAAATTGACTTCTATTTAAGACAACTGAATCATCTAAAAAATGAACTTGCCACGTTAAATATTCCACTTGTTATTTTAACTATTCCATTATGGAAAGACCTGCCAAATCAATTATTAAGCTTATGCCAAAATCATAATATTCAAGCTGTTCATGCCGATATAGAATTGGGTGTAAATGAATTAAAACGCGATGCTCAAACTCAACAGCTATTAGAAAAGAATAATATTCGTTTTGAGTTGTATCATGACCGAACTATTTTCCCTGTTGGAAGCATTCGTAATAAAACTGGTCATCCATATCAAGTATTTGGTGCATTTAAAAAGCAATGCTATGAGAAACTCAGCATAAGCTTGCCACAATGCTACCCAACTATTGAGGTTCAAAAACCAATTCCACAGCACAATGACTTTACAAGAGAAGTTCCACAATTAAGTGATATTTACTCAGATTCAGAAGAAAAAGTAATCAGCGAAAACCTACAAAATCTTTGGCAAATTGGTGAGCATCATGCTTGGGAACTTTTAGATGAGTTTATTGAAAATCAAGTTGAGTATTATCATATTGAACGTGATTTCCCGAATTTGAATAGCACGAGCAAACTTGCAGCTTATTTAAATATTGGCATTCTTTCTATTCGCCAATGTTTACAAGCTTTGTTTCGCCACAGTCACGGCTGTATGGAATTTGAAAACAATGGGCAACAAATTTGGTTAAATGAACTCCTTTGGCGTGAGTTTTATCAGCATATTTTATTCGACTACCCTCGCGTATCGAAAAACTTACCATTTAAATTAGACACTCAACGCATTGTATGGCGCAATGCTCCTGAAGATTTACAGGCTTGGCAGCATGGGCAAACAGGTATCCCAATTGTAGATGCTGGCATGCGACAGTTACTTGCAACGGGTTGGATGCATAACCGTGTTCGTATGATTTGCGCGATGTTTTTAAGCAAAAATTTACTGATAGATTGGCGTTTAGGCGAATCATGGTTTATGCAGCATTTAATTGATAGTGATTTGGCTGCCAATAACGGTGGATGGCAGTGGTGTGCATCTACAGGAACAGATGCTGCACCGTATTTCCGTATTTTCAACCCTGTAAGTCAGTCGCAAAAGTTTGATGCAAATGGCGATTATATTCGTCAATGGGTACCTGAAATTTCACATTTAAATGCGAAACAAATTCACGAACCTTATGCGAAAAATCCACAACTAAAATTGGATTATCCAAAACCGATTGTAGATTTAAAAAGCAGTCGTGTTCGTGCAATTGAGGCCTTTAAGCATTTGAGTTAACTTCGGCTATAATGGCGTTACGCTTGTTCTTTGATTGCTCTTATGGCTGAACCCTTAATTAATTCCCCTGTTAAGCATTGGTGTGAATTCGAATTTATTTCTAAAACTATGAAAAACCCTAATATTCACATTAAGGGAAACTATTCTTATTATTCTGCTTATTGGGATCAGGGTTTTGAGCGTTGTGTTGTGCGTTATTTGCATGACAAGCCTTCTACGCCTGAGAAGCCAATTGATCAGCTTTATATTGGCAATTTCGTGTGTTTTGGGGCGGAATGCGTGATTATGATGGGCGGTAATCAGTTACACCGAACTGACTGGATTTCTGCCTTTCCGTTTGATACGCGCAGTTTTGTACCTGCTGGCGATACTGTTATTGGTGATGGTTGCTGGATTGGCTCACGTGCCATGATTATGCAAGGCGTGACGCTGGGTGAAGGTGCAATTGTGGCAACTGGTGCGGTCGTAACAAAAGACGTTCCACCTTATGCCGTGGTGGGAGGAGTTCCTGCCAAAATTATTAAATATCGCTTTCCACAAGAAGATATAGAAAAACTGCTTTCCCTTAAAATTTACGAGATGGATGAAAAGCAGTTTTTAAAGATGCGGGAACAGTTACAGACAGAGGATGTTGCTGCTTTGGTTGATTATTTCAAAGACTGCTGATTATTCCCTTGGACTTTTGCTTAGGCCAAGCATCAGGTCAAAACTTTCATCTAATCGATATTAAAACTCAAAAAACCTAAGCTAAACTCACTCTAAAGCCAGACTTAATGAAATAAGCCTTCAACTTTAGTGTAAATTGCTGATTAATTACTCAAAAACATGTTAAATTAGAAAGGCTTAAACTTCCTTAAAAATAATTATCCCTATGAAATTACTGGGTTTTATTATTTAAAAATAAGCGCTAAGATAAGATTAAGGCAATAGAAAGTGTTCCCTCAATTTTTTATTGTTGAATGACACAATAAGGAGAAATAACGATGGCATTTCAACACATTTTAGTTCCAGTGGACGGTTCTGAAACTTCTTACGCAGCAGTTGCCAAAGCAGTCGAGCTTGCCAAAGCTTTCGGCAGTAAAGTAACCGTTGCACAGGTGTTAACACTCGATCCATATATTGCATCAGAATACATTTCAGCAGGCCAGACCAATGACCTGATTGAACGTGCGCGTGTGTCTATTCTCAAAACACTGGATGAAGCCAAAGCAAAATTCCAGGAACAAGGTGTAGCAGTTGAGTCTCGTCTGCTTGAAGGTCAAGTGATTCATCGTGAAATTGCACGTGCTGCAACTGAAATGAATGCAGACCTGATTGTGATGGGTTCTCATGGCCGTACCGGTTTGAAAAAGTTATTCCTCGGTAGCGTCGCGCAAAGCGTACTGGGCGAAGGTAATGTTCCTGTACTCATCGTACGTTAATCTTTCCTCCAGAAAATTCCCTGTACCTGCGGGTATGGGGAATTTTTTATTTTTAGGGCTGCCATTGATACTGCTTTAAGCTCACCTTGTTATTCAGGACCACTACACCCTCCTGTATCAGTTTTAACGCCTGTATATTTTCACCCTGCGCATTGATTTTGCTTAGGCTAATTTTCCCTTGCGCATTTAGCACCCGATGCCATGGCAACACATGCCCCGGTGCCAGATGTTTCAGTACATAACCCACCAGACGCGCATGTTTCGGCAAACCGGCCAGTTTTGCAATCTGACCATAGGTGGCAACTTTACCAGGTGGAATCTGGGCAATCACCGCGGTGATATAAGCGGCCAACTCCTGACTGGGACGTGCTGGAATAGACATAAAAAGAATCTTAGAGTGTTGAAATCTATTGGGATGAAAAGCTGTGCTGGTTAGAAAAGCTAGGCTTAAAAAACTAGAGGACATGCAGTTGCACATTCTCCTGTATTCACCTTGAGTTAAAAAGCGGATGCAACGCTTTAGATGGCTTGTCCAAAGGTATCGCAATCATTCATATTGCCCGACTTCAGACCAGTATTAAACCATTGCACGCGCTGGGCACTGGTACCATGGGTAAAGCTATCCGGCACTACTTGTCCACTCGAACGTTTCTGCAAATAGTCATCACCAATTTTATGTGCGGCATCCATCGCTTCCTGCACATCACCCTGTTCCAGGAATTGAGTACGCTGATGGTTATGATGCGCCCAGACACCGGCCAGACAATCGGCCTGAAGTTCCTGACGAACCGATAACTGGTTGCCTTCGACCTGACTGGCACGCTGACGCATCTGCTGTACCTGTCCGGAAATCCCCAGAATGGTCTGAATATGATGGCCGACTTCATGTGCAATCACATAAGCCTGGGCAAAATCTCCAGCCTGATCCTGACGCGATAATTCGGTCTGGTTCTGCTCGCCGGAAATTCCCATCTGGGTGCGCATATCTTTAAAGAAACCAGTATCTAAATAGACTTTCTGATCGGCCGGGCAATAAAACGGCCCCATGGCAGCGCTGGCATTGCCACAGGCGGAACTGACCGCACCATTAAACATCACCAGTTTGGGTGGCACATATTGCTGATTCAGCTGCTCGGCAAACACCTGCGTCCAGGTATCTTCGGTATCGGCCAGAATAGTGCCAATAAACTCCATCGATTCCTGCTGCTCCGGCGTCGGATTTTCCAGACCACGCGTTTCCGCGCTCTGCCCCTGATTAGTCACCTGTTTGGTGGCCTGATAGGCTGTTTGCGGATCGACCCCAAAAAACTTCCAGGCCACAAAAGCCACCACCAGACCCAGAATACTGATTCCGCCGGCTTTGGCACCGCCACCACCGCGACGATCTTCTACATTGCTACTGACGCGACGACCTTTCCAACGCATAGCAATCTCCTTATTATCTTTATCTCTTGGCTAGAATTTTACATAGTTTAAGAGGCTTTGGAACGTGGCCAGACCTTTTTCACCAGACCAATTAGCGCCACCACAATCAAACCGGCAATAAAGCCCACAGCAAAATTGATCAAGGTTGGAGTAAGCGCACCAAAAATACTGCCGATATTGGGAATTTCCTGCACGTATTCCACACTGTCTTCGGTAAAGTGATGTACCAATGGAATAGCGTGGTTGATAATCCCGCCGCCCACCAGGAACATGGCCAGAGTCCCGACAATCGACAGGATTTTCATCAAGATTGGCGCAAAGGCCAACAAGCCGCGCCCGACCGACTGTTTAAAATTAGAAGCCTGTTCCGAGAGATGCAGCCCAATATCATCAATCTTGACAATAAATGCCACTAACCCATAGACCCCAATGGTCATGGCGATGGCAATAATACTCAGCACTGTGACTTTTACACCAAAGGCCGCGGTAGCTACAGTACCCAAGGAAATGACAATAATCTCTGCCGAGAGAATAAAGTCGGTCCGGACTGCCCCTTTGATTTTTTCATTTTCAAACGTGGCCAGATCGGTTTCGGTTTTAATTAATTCCTGCTGCGCTTCTTCGGCAGTTTTGGCTTTTTTCTTGTGCAAGGAATGCAGAACTTTTTCAACCCCTTCATAACATAAGAATAAACCGCCCACGACCAGTAACGGGTTAATCAGCCACGGCGCCACCACGCTAATCAGTAGAGCTAAAGGCACCAGAATCAGTTTATTGACAAAAGAACCTTTGGCCACGCGCCAGACCACCGGCAGTTCCCGCTCCGAACGTACACCGCTGACCTGCTGGGCATTCAGGGCCAGATCATCACCGAGTACACCGGCCGTTTTCTTTGCGGCCATTTTACTCATGACCGCCACATCATCTAAAACAGTGGCAATATCATCTAATAATAGTAATAAGCTACTCGCCATAATTTTTATCCTTATCGTGTTCTAGGCTTATTCTAAGGAGAAATCTTCCAAAACTCTGTATTTACTTAATTAATAAATCTTTAAAATTTCCAGACAATTGTTGATTCTGTTCGGCTTATCCCGTGACATTCAAAAATATTATGCCGTACAATGTAGCCCAATCATCGGTATAGAAATGTCGTAACAACGACTTGGAAGAGATAATGAGTAATCAAGATAATCGTCCTGTTATTTTGACTGGCGACCGTCCAACCGGACAACTTCACCTCGGTCATTTTGTAGGTTCTTTACGTTCACGTGTAGGTTTACAGGATTCTCACCATCAACACCTTTTACTTGCCGATGCTCAAGCCCTGACTGATAACGCCGACAACTTTGAAAAAGTACGTCGCAATATTATTGAAGTGGCGACCGACTACCTGGCGGTGGGCATTGACCCGACCAAAACCACCATTTGTGTTCAGTCTTGCCTGCCGGCCTTGAATGAACTGACTATGCTGTATTTAAACTTTGTCACTGTGGCACGTTTAGAGCGCAACCCGACCATTAAATCTGAAATTCAGATGCGCGGTTTTGAACGTGATATTCCAGCCGGTTTCCTGTGCTATCCGGTTGCCCAAGCGGCCGATATTACCGCGTTTAAAGCGACTGTAGTGCCCGTGGGTGAAGATCAGATTCCTATGATCGAACAGACCAACGAAATTGTACGCCGCATTAACCGTCAGGTGGGTCAGGACCTGCTGCCTGAATGTAAAGCGCTGCTGTCGAATGTAGGCCGTTTACCTGGTTTTGATGGTAAAGCCAAAATGTCAAAATCATTGGGCAACACCATTGTGCTCGATGCTACTGACAAAGACATTAAAAAAGCAGTAAATGCCATGTACACTGACCCGAACCACCTCCGCATTGAAGATCCGGGTCAGGTTGAAGGCAACGTGGTATTTACCTACCTAGATGCTTTCGATCCGAACAAAGAAGAACTGGAAGAATTAAAAGCCCATTATCGCCGTGGTGGTCTGGGTGATGGTACCGTGAAAAAACGTCTGGAAGGCATTTTAAAAGAGCTGATTGGTCCAATCCGTGAACGCCGTTTAGAACTGGCCAAAGATCCGGATTACATCATGGATATCTTAAAAAGCGGTACCGATAAGTGCCGTGACATTACTCAAGCCACTTTAGATGAAGTTAAAGCCGGTTTAGGTGTGTTCCGCTTCTAAGCAGCCATGCTGATCTTGAAAAGCCTTTCCTCGCGAAAGGCTTTTTTATGCCGTGTTTACAATGATGGAGAAAATATGGAGAGAAATGTCACACAATTTTTATAGAAGCAACAATCTTTAACATGAATTTACCTGAACGCTGCTGAACCTGGCCTGATGCCGGCGTATTCTAGTCACATGTTCTAGGAGCAATCCTAATTCATAACATTTCTCCTTTACCGAAACTGTGCAAGCAGATTCGTTGTTCTACGCAATGATCACCCCAATCATTGCGTATTTTTTTGCCTAAAATATGCAGGTTTTTGAGACAAAAACGCGACCTAATGCTATGCTAGGCGCATTCAATAATAATATATATTGAATATCAATAATTTAAACACAACAGAACAATAGAGTATTCAGTTATGTGGGATTTGCTCACTCACCCTTCCAATCTGATTTTTAGTGTCTGTATCTGCCTGCTGTTTTTCTTTGCCCTGCTGGAAGTGTTTCTGTTACTGGTCGGCGGCGGCAGTCAGGGCATTCTGGACCAGTTCCTGCCAGATGACTTAATTCCGCATAAAGATGTGGAAGTGAATATTGATGGTTCTAGTGGCCTGTTGGTCCAGTTTTTAGACTGGCTGTACATTGGCCGGGTACCGCTGCTGATCTGGCTGATTATTTTCCTGACCTTATATGGTCTGTCTGGCCTGATTTTACAATCTGTACTGTTTCAATGGACCGGACAATATATTACAGCCTGGATAATGGCACCGGCCTGTCTGTTTCTGAGCATGCCTCTGGTGCGTTATAGCGCCATGCTGATTGCCCGCATTTTACCGCAAGATGAAACCACCGCCATTTATAGTGACGAGCTGATTGGCCGCACAGCCACCATTATTTTAGGTGTGGCCACTCCAAACTCTCCGGCAGAAGCCAAAGTGCAGGATCAGCATGGTCTGACCCACTATATTCTGGTAGAACCGGAACAGGACGAAAGTTTTCAACAGGGTCAATCCGTAATTTTAACGGGGAGAACCAAAATTGGCTTTTATGCCATGCATTTAAATTAACAACTGAAAAACACAAGAGATAACAATGTTAAGTTCAAATATGTATAACATCTTGATTATTGCCGGAATTATTTTCCTGGCCTTATTTGTGATTGGTTTAATCCTGGCCCGTCTGTATCGCCGCTCTAGCAAGGAAATTTCCTTTGTACGTACCGGTTTTGGCGGTGAGCATGTCATTCTCGGCGGTGGTGCGATTGTATTACCGGTGCTGCATGAAATTATTCCGGTCAATATGAATACCCTTCGTCTGGAAGTACGCCGTGCTGAAGATCAGGCCCTGATTACCCGCGACCGTATGCGTGTGGATGTCATGGCCGAATTTTATGTGCGGGTTAAACCGACCGCTGAATCTATTGCCACCGCAGCACAAACGCTGGGGCAAAAAACCATGTCACCGAATGAATTAAAAAATCTGGTCGAAGGTAAATTTGTCGATTCTTTACGTGCCGTAGCCGCAGAAATGGCGATGGAAGAACTACATGAAAAACGCGTCGACTTCGTGCAGAAAGTGCAGCAGGTGGTGTCGGAAGATCTGTTTAAAAACGGTCTGGAACTGGAAACTGTGTCTTTAACCGGACTGGATCAGACCAGTTTCCGCTACTTTAATCCGCAAAATGCTTTCGATGCCGAAGGTCTGACCAAACTGACCGAAACCATTGAAGATCGTCGCCGTAAACGTAACGACATTGAACAGGATGCCGACTTAGCCATTAAAGCCAAAAACCTGGAAGCTGAACAGGCGCGCCTGCAAATTCTACGTGAAGAAGAATATGCCAAGTTACAGCAAGAACGTGAAATTTCCGTGCGCCGTGCTGAACAGCTGGCGGAAATTGCAGCCCAGGAAGCAGCCAAAAAACGTGAAGCGGAAGAAGCCCGCATTGCTGCTGAACGTGAAATTGAACTGAAACGGATTGGCTCAGCACGTGATGTCGCCAATGAAAATATTTTAAAAGAACAGCTAGTCCAAAAAGCCCAAGTGGAACAGAAGAAAACCATTGAGCTGGCCGAACAGGATCGTGCCATTGCCATTGCGGAAAAATCCCGTGCCGAATCTGAAGCCAAAGCGCAGGCCGATTTAGCCCGTGCTCAAGCGGTAAAAGCAGAAGAAGAAGTGATTACAGTACGTGAAACCCAGCGCGCAGAACGTGCCAAGGCAGTCGAGCTGGTGGCTGCCAAGCAGGCCGCTGAAAAAGATGCGATTGCCATTACTGTTGCTGCTGAAGCGGGCAAACAGGCGGCGGTCGATGAAGCGGAAGCGGTGCGGATTACCGCAGAAGCCAATGCAGAACAGCTGCGTTTAAAAGCGCGTGGTGAAGCCGATGCCAAAGTCCTGCTGGCACAAGCGATGGAAAAACAGTATCAGGTTGATGCTGAAGGTACCCGTGCAGTCAACGAAGCCAATAACATCCTGTCGACGGAACAGGTCGAAATGCAGGTACGTCTGGCCATGCTGAAATACCTGCCAGAAATTATCCGTGAAAGCGTCAAGCCAATGGAAAATATTGATGACATCAAGATTCTGCACGTCAATGGTTTAAATGGGATGGGCAGCGCACATGTCGATGGCAGCGAACACGGTCATGGTCAAGTGGCCCTGTCTGATCAGGTGGTGAACAGTGCCCTGCGCTATCGTTCGCAAGCGCCGTTAATTGACAGCCTGATGAGTGAACTGGGTATTCATGGCGGTGATATTAACGGTCTGACCCAAAGCCTGAAATCTCAGCCGAAAATCAATCAGGAAACTTCATCAACTTAAATGAGGTGAATAAAAAAACGCAGCTAAGGCTGCGTTTTTTATGGCTGTTTTTCAATGTTCTATGATGAAGACAGTGGCTGATGAACTTCAAATTTTTCCAGCTGTCCATCTTGATCATAATGTAAGGTCAGATTTTTGGCCTGCTGCAAATACGCCATTTCAGTTGTGTCGACCTGAAAACTTTCCGCCAGCTGCTCAGTCTGAATATGCTCCGGAAAAGCCCGGCGCTCATTATCACGAAAACGCAGCCAGTTATACACAGCCCAGATCAGCAGAATCAGAATAAACACCATAATCGCCAGCCCCAGATAAAACAGGCTGAACGAGCTTTGCGGTGCCGACATCACAAACAGCTGCTCATATACGGTATAGCCCTGAAACAGCCACAGCAATACGGTGATCAGGGGCAGGAATAACCAGATCCAGGCCAGCCAGCCCAGAAAGAATAGTCCATAGCCTGCGACCTTGTTACGTACATAGCGCGGCTCATCAATATATTCTGGTAGCTCCAGCTGAGCTTCATCCTCAATCATTTTAAATTTAGCCATGCTCGTGCTCCTTGGTAAAACCACGGTCCGGACTGACCCAGCGTGCACGTTTCTGCTTTTTCAGCAAAGTTTTTGGCACAGACACCACCGTGGTCAGCGCGGTAATCAGCCAGAAAAATAGCGGATACCAGATTACCCAGAAATAGGTTCTCAAGGTACGGTTTTTATCATATTGATGATCGATCATTAAGCTGACCAGAAACTGCAGCAAACAGGTCAGGCCCAAAATCACCCCGTACCACTGCGGCAGAATCGATTGAATTGCCCACTCGCCCGGCAAGGGGAAAAACAGCCCATAAAAATACAGCACAAAGATGCCCATAATCACATAGGCCCATAGCACGCTGATGATCGATTCAATCACAATCGGCCACATCCGTCTAAGGCGCCATTTAAACAGTTTTGGCACATAGGCAATCAGCACTTCAATCCCGCCTTGTGCCCAGCGTAAGCGCTGTTTCCATAACCCTTTGAAGGTTTCCGGCATATAGATATAACACAGGGCTTTGGGCACATACTGCAAATCCCAGTGGTCGAACTGCAAACGCCACGAAACATCAATATCTTCAGTAATCATGTCATCACGCCAGTAGCCAATCCGGTCCAGCGCGGTTTTACGAAAACCGGCAATCGCACCTGATACGGTAAAAATCCGGCCATAGGTACGCTGCGCGCGTTTAATCAATCCAATAATTGAAGAGAATTCACCGACCTGAATTTTACCGAGCACGCTGGAACGGTTAATAATCCGTGGATTACCGGTAACCGCCCCGACACGCGGAAAGCTGGTCAGCTGATGCATCATCCAGAATACTGCGTGTGGATGCAGCAGCGCATCACCATCAATACAGACCAGAAATTCATAGCGACTAACCATTGCCCCGGCTCTTAAGGCATAGGCTTTGCCCTGGTTTTCGGCCAGATGGACCACCCGTAGCTTTGGATATTGCGTGGCCAGCTCATCCAGAATTGCTGCAGTCCGGTCCTGACTGCCATCATTGACTGCAATCACTTCAAATTCCGGATACTGGCTTTGCATGGCAAACTTGATGGTACGTCTGACCTGCTCTTCTTCATTGAAGCAAGGAATGACGATACTGCAGCCTTCATCGCTCGGTTCAGGGAAATGATCCTGACGATGTTCCCGTTTAAAATAAAACCAGATCCCGCCCGCAATCCACAGCCAGGCCATCAACAAGGGATATAAAAATGCAAAACCAAAATAAAAATCGTTAAAACTCAATTTCGAGAACACTTCCATCATTGCGGCTCTCCCTGTTCCAGGACATAGGGATCACGATAACTCAGCGGACTTGCATTCAGGCTCAACGCCCGGTACAGGTGCTGATGCACGGCCTGCCCATGGGTCGGCTGATAATTATCAATACCAATTTTTTGAATGCCCTGACGTCTTAGCTGCTGATACATCTGCTGATAATGTCGCCAGTCTGTTGCAGTGCTGTCCGGATTAATCTGCAAGTTAATCATCAAATGCTGCTTTTCCCGCTCATTTAACTGGTTTAAAGCCTGATGCAGATGTTTGATGGCTTGGGGTGATGGCAACGGATCGACAGCCAGATACAGGAAATCGGCATGATCCGGCAGTTGCTGCAGCAGTTTTTTCAGTCCGTCAAGTGGCTGATTCTGAATCTCCAGCTTTAATGCAGTCTGATAGTTGTTACTGATATTGGCATAGTATTTACCCTGGCTTTTGGTCCGGTTCTTGATGCTCAATACCTGTTGCAGCTGTGCCTGACAGCTTGCATTCCATTCGGCCTGAAATACGGCGCAATGTAACGCATCGCCGGTTTCAATCATCAGCCCTTCAATCGAGCTGTTGTTTTTCACCAGATCTGCGGTCAATTCTGCCAGATCATAACCTTGCCGGGTTTCCAGACTCAGCGGCATTTCTGCATATACCCGATTAGCAATCCGGGTCCGGGCCTGCCATACCACCCGGTTCAGCAAATCCTGAGCCACCGGCAAGGTCCGATTCGGAAAATAAGCCACATCAATTTTACCATCGGCATTCTGATCGGCCACCGCATTTAGGACCAGCGTATTGGATTGAAAGGCATTGACCTGATTGAGCAGCTGGCTCAAATGTGCTTCTGATGCGGTGATATTGCTCCCTGCCAGATCTGCCAGGTTGATGCGTAATAAACTTTTACGCTGCTTATGCGGCGCCCGGCTATTCATTAAGAAGTCTTTAATTTCACCAAACACTTCTTCTGGCGATGGGTTTTCCGTAATCAGGGCACGCTGATAGGTGGTATCGGCATCGGCCAATGTCAGTACGCTGCCCAGACTAAACGACATTGGTAGACCGGCTTCACGGGCCAGCGCTTCAGTTTCCTTGGTCACCGCACCATACGGCCAGAAAATGGCACGGGTATTGATTCCCAACTCACGATCCAGAATCTGCTTTGATTGACGCAAGTCTTTTACCACTCGCGTCGCATAGGCGCGATCAGATTCATAACGCTGCTGGGCCGGGAAATATTCACGGGTAATCGCGGCCGGCTGCTGGTTCAGCTGCGGATTGGCAATAATCCCGTGATGCAGGTCATCACTATGTGAGGCAAACTCGACCAGACCGGATTGCTGCATTTCACGCATCTGCGGCCAGTTCATCAGGTTGCCCTCTCCATAGGCTTCATAGGCATCTTTGGTATTGCCATTAATCCAGCTGGTCGGAATGGCAAAAACAGCCGGAACCTGATGCAGTTTTAATAAGGGGAAAATATGGCTATAGCTGCTGAGCGCGCCATCATCAATAGTTATTAATACTGCTTTTTCCGGTAAGGCTGTCTTATGCTGACGGGCCTGCCAGACATCTTCTAACCGAATAGGCTGCCAGCCATGTTCCCTGATCCATTGCAGGAACTGGGCAAAGTTATGGGTACTGATGGCGTATAGATCACGGTCACCCTGTTTGGCAACGTCATCACGCACATCATGAAAAGTTAAGGTAACAAATTCATAGGCCTGCGCATCAAGCGGCGCTATAGTTGCTGCTGGCGCTGTGCTGGTCTCGGCCTGCACGGTCAAAGGAGAATAAACACATGCAGCGATACAGGCACTCAGGAGTAAAGCGGGTTTCATTTGCATTAGAATCGTCCTTCAAAGCCGAATACTGCATAGGTTTTTTCTTCTGTTTTGCCATCGTATGGATGGCTGCCCCAACCAATGCCATAGTGCAGTTTCCAGGTTCGTGACACATGCCAGTCATGGCGATACAACAGGTGATATATCGGCTCATTGGAATAGTCTTTCTGTCCAAATGTGCCCAGCGTCAGTTCAAAATGCTGATTAAAATGTTGCTCATAACGACGCCAGGTCATCCAGTCATGTTCCAGTTTCAGCTCTAAACTATGGCTGGATTCAGGATTAAAATAATCCACGGCGACGGGCTTATTTTTTCCATAATAGCCGCTGAGCGTGGCACGACTCAGATGATGCGGTGCCTGATAAAACTGCTGGCTAAAATAGGCCTGATATTCCTGACGGGTGTTGCCATCATCAATATCGGTCAATTGAAATTGTGCACCGGCTTTACGCGACTCGTTGGCCTGCCAGTTGAGGCCAGCCCGATACGATTGCCCTTCATGTGCTTTGGCCACTGCCTGCAACGGAATATCGGCCTGGGTATTCACCGCCAGATGATATTGCCAATGATCATTTAACCAGTGTGACCAGTCCAGTGCAGCGCCCACACGGTCTTCATCTAAAGATTGAGACAGCAACAGGCTGGCATACTTGCGATCTTTGGACCAGGCCACACCCAGACCTAAACGCGGATCATCCAGAGTGCCATCTTCATAACGCCCCTGCCGATGCTGATGGTCAATAAAAACCTGATAATGCTCATTTAGCCACGGGCTGTTAAGACGGGTCCAATGGGTACGCTCTTCTGAACCTTTTAAACGGTTCAGCAACTGTTCCTGATCGGAACGACTTTCAGAAAAATAACTTTCATGCTGAATGCTGAAATGATCGCGATCCTTTAATTCTTTGCGGCTTAATTGCACACCGGTATCATCTGCAGCCGTCTGTAACAAGGCCTGATTCAGCTGACGCCAGCCCCTAATATCATTCAGGGCTTGGGCATTTTGCATCTGGTTAATCTGGGTGATTTGACTGACCTGATCCAGGCCATTCCACTGCTCCAGCGTCTGTTGGGAAGTCAGTGGTTTTTCACGCCAGCGCTGAATTTGTGCCAGATTGTTCTGATAGGCCAGATTATTCGGTGCAATTGAAACCAGGGTTTCAAAATACTGCTCGGCTTTGGCATGTTCATTGCGGTAAGCATAGTTCAGCCCTTTTAAAGCCAGATACTGCTCCCGGTCTTCATGGGTACTGCGATCCACGCCTTTGGCCTCACTATAACGATAACGCGGCAACTGACGGTCCATGTCTTGAATCAGCTGATCGGCCTGCTTGAATTTTTCCTGTTCGATATAGGCATAATACAAACCGGCATACACCGTATAGTCTGCATAGTTCTTTTCCTGAAACAGGCTTAAATACACCGGTTCAGCCAGTTCGGGCTGTCGGGTGGCCAGATAGGCATCGGCAATGGCATGGCGTACATAAGCCGGCCAGTTTGCAATTGGCTGATGCTGCTGTTGCACAATTTTCAAGACCTGCTGATGACGCTTACGCTGTCCCAAGGCATACAGATAATCGGCATAGAATGCGCGCTGCAGTTCAGCGTCAGCTGCCACCTGTGGTTCATGTGCAGCCATATCGGCCAATACCGCATCCAGCTCGGTATAGGCTGTTGCATATTCACTGCGCAGTTGTGCCGTTTTATAGGCCTGTACTGCATTCTGAATCCGGGTAGAAAACTGGTGCTGTTTGACTTGCAATAATAAACGAGGATGGCTCTGTGCTAACTGTTGTTGCAGCAGATAGTGCTCTGCTGCCTGATGCTTGCCATTAAGCATCAGCGCCAGCACATATTGTTCATGACCTGCGATACTGCTTTGCTTTTTTAATCCGGCTTCGGCCGCCTGCAAGGCTTGTACCGACATATTCAGGATACGATAGGTATAAGACAATAAACTCAGGTCATCGGCACTAAGCTGTTGCCATTGCAGGTTTTTCAGCAACGTTTTAGCGGCTGCTGTCTGCCCCGCCTCGGCTTCCAGTACCGCGCGCCAGACTTTGCCGCTGGCCTGGGCATTTAAGGGCTGAAACCGGGCCAGATACGCTTTGGCCTGAGCGTACTGCTTGGCATCACGGAGCACCTTGATGGCGCTGACCTGGGCATAGGCAGGAAAGGTTTTAGGTTGAATCTGCTGCGTTAGGCGGTATAAATCCTGTGGATGTACCGCAGGCTGACCATAGGCCAAAACCAGATAATCCGCAATTAACTTTTGATCTGTGGGAAATTGAGCTAATAACGCCTGCAAGCGATTGAGTCCAGAGACCACCTGTCCGGACCGAACCATCTCCACCGCGTGCTCACGTTGCTGATCAAGCATATTGGCATGAGCAGAAGAAAAAAATAAAAAAGAGCAAAGCGACAGACACTGAATCGGCATGATCGTTGTTATTTTGATCATATAAATTCTCAAGTTTCTAATAATTATTGCTCAATATTCTATTAAAGTGTGATGCAAATCACAATTACCAAAACAATCATTTTATTTGTTTTGTATGCTTTACTTTTTTCCTCAATAGAAGCGTCATCATTATCTATGTTCTTTGCCATAAAAAAACCCCAAGAACTGGGGTTTTTTTAGTCAGTTAGGTTTTACACCAAACCTTTGTCCTGCAATACTTTCAGCATGGTTGAACCGAGCTCGGCCGGGCTACGGGTATAAGCCATTCCGGCACGTTCAAAGGCAGCAAATTTCTCCTCTGCGGTTCCTTTACCGCCAGAAATAATCGCGCCAGCATGGCCCATGCGTTTGCCTTTTGGTGCGGTCACACCGGCAATATAGCCCACCACAGGCTTGGTCACATGCGCCTGAATGTATTCGGCTGCTTCTTCTTCGGCTGTGCCGCCAATCTCACCAATCATGATAATGGCTTCAGTTTGAGGATCGTCCTGGAACAGCTTCAGACAGTCAATCTGGTTCATGCCCGGAATCGGATCTCCCCCGATCCCGATACAAGTAGACTGACCCAGTCCAAGCTTGGTGGTCTGCGCTACGGCTTCATAGGTCAAAGTCCCTGAGCGCGAGATAATTCCAATTTTACCCGGCTGATGAATATGACCTGGCATAATCCCGATCTTACATTCGCCCGGGGTGATAATACCCGGACAGTTCGGGCCAATCAGGCGTGTACCATTACCATTGGTTTCCAGATAGCGTTTGGCTTTTAGCATATCTAGGGTCGGTACACCTTCAGTAATTACCACAATCAGTTCAATACCGGCATCGACCGCTTCAACAATCGAGTCCAGTACAAAAGGTGCGGGTACATAAATCACCGAAGCGTCAGCCTGAGTTTCACGGACCGCCTGCTTCATGGTGTTAAATACTGGCAGGTCTAAATGGGTTTGACCACCTTTACCTGGAGTTACACCGCCGACAACACGCGTGCCATAATCCAGCGCCTGGGCCGAATGGAAGGTTCCGTTTTTACCGGTGAAGCCCTGAACCAATACTTTTGTATCTTTATTTACTAATACGCTCATGATGCATCTCCTTAAGCTTTTACCGCAGCAACAATTTTTTCTGCAGCATCGGCCAGGCCATTTGCAGAAATTAAGGTCAGGCCAGATTCATCTAGTAATTTGGCCCCCAGCTCAGCATTGTTTCCTTCCAGACGTACCACCACCGGCACGCTGACATTGACTTCCTGAACTGCTGCAATAATCGCTTCCGCAATCATGTCACAACGTACAATCCCACCAAAAATATTGATTAATACTCCCTGAACCGAATTGTCGGCCAGAATAATTTTAAATGCTTCAATCACGCGCTCTTTGGTTGCACCGCCACCGACATCAAGGAAGTTGGCCGGTTGACCACCATACAATTTGATGATGTCCATGGTTGCCATGGCAAGACCGGCACCATTGACCATACAGCCAATATTGCCTTCTAGCGCTACATAGTTCAGATCGAACTCAGAGGCTTTCAGCTCGCGCTCATTTTCCTGGCTCTTGTCACGCAGCGCAGCCACTTCCGGCAAACGGTACAGCGCATTGGAATCAATGCCGACTTTGGCATCGACACATAAAATTTCGCCGTTTTCACGTACAGACAATGGGTTAATTTCAAACAGGGCAAAATCGTTTTCAATAAAGGCCTGATACGCCGCGGTCATGATTTTGACAAACTGGTTGATTTGTCCATCTTTTAAGTTCAGGGCAAACGCAACTTCACGTGCCTGAAATGGTAATAAACCGACTAGAGGATCAACTTCAACTTTAATAATTTTTTCTGGGGTTTCTTCTGCGACTTTTTCAATTTCGACCCCACCTTCGGTTGAGGCCATAAAGGTCACGCGACGGCTGGAACGGTCCACCACGGCACCCAAATATAATTCACGCTCTACCGGATAGACATCCTGGGCCACCAGAATACTGTTCACCGGCTGGCCATTGGCATCGGTCTGATAAGTGACCAGTCGAGTACCGATCAGCTGATTGGCGTACTCTGCCGCTTCTTCAGCCGATTTCACCACTTTCACACCACCCGCCTTACCACGGCCACCCGCATGCACCTGGGCTTTCATGACAGCGAATTTGCCACCGAGCTGTTCAAATGCCTGTACTGCTTCATCTGCATTGGTTGCAAGCAGACCTTCCTGCACCGGCATACCATATTTTTTTAATAGCGCTTTGGCTTGGTACTCATGTAGATTCATTTATTTACCTTTTACTACTTTTCACGTTTTTTTATGACTCGCTAAAACTCCAACATCCATCGTCGTGAGTATTAACATTTATACAGTTTTATCGTTTTAGTTTTAGATGATTATTCAAACAAAAACAACCACCAAATGAAAAAGAGCGGTCGAAACCGCTCTTTTTTTATTTATTTACGCTTACGCTGAATCGCGTGGATGGCACGTCCATCGACGGCCAGTGCCGCTTCGTGCACCACCTCAGAGAAGGTTGGGTGACCGAATGTCATTAATTGTAAATCTTCAACTGAAGATACAAATTCAAGCGCGATCATACCTTGGTGAACAATGTCAGACGCCGCAGGTCCAATCACGTGCATACCCAGTAAACGATCTGTTTTAGCATCGGCAACGAACTTCACGAAACCAGCACCTTCACCGGCAGCTAAAGCCCGGCCGTTGACTGCGAAACCGAATTGACCGGTTTTCACTTCATGACCTTTTTCTTTAGCCTGCTCTTCTGTTAAACCTACCCACGCCGCTTCAGGGTGTGTATAGATGACAGAGATGATGGTGTCATAGTTCACTTGAGCAGCATGACCGTGAATACGTTCAACTGCCATTACGCCTTCTTCCATAGCTTTGTGTGCCAGCATTGGACCGCGTACCAAGTCACCAATTGCGTATACGCCTTCAACAGAAGTCGCACACCAGTCGTTCACTTCAACCAGACCACGTTCAGTCAGCTTGATACCACAGTCATCAGCCAGTAAGCCTTCAGCATACGCACGACGACCCACACACACGATCAGCTTGTCGAAAGTCTGTTCTTTCTCTTCGCCGCCTTGAGTGTATTTAACAGTCACTTCACGACCGTTGACTTCAGTGCCCGACACTTTCGCGCCTACACGAATATCCAGACCCTGTTTGGTCAGCAGTTTCTGGTAGTCTTTTGCCAGCGCTTTATCCGCCATTGGCAAGAAGGCATCCATTGCTTCAAATACAACAACTTCAGCACCTAGACGACGCCATACTGAACCAAGCTCCAGACCGATCACGCCGGCACCAATCACACCTAAACGCTTCGGTACTTCAGGGAACTCAAGCGCGCCAGTAGAGTCAACAATAATGTCTTGATCAACAGGAGCAACCGGAATGTTCACAGGTACAGAACCAGACGCAAGAATTACGTATTTTGGTTCTAGAATCTGAGTTTCACCTTCGTGAGGAACAAACTCAACTTTCTTACCCGCCAGTAATTTACCAGTACCTTTTAACCATTCGATACCATTGCCTTTCAGCAACTGGTCAATACCGCCAGTCAACTGGTCAACAATCTTGTCTTTACGTGCCAGTAATTTAGACAGGTCAAAGTTTACTTCACCTGTCGTAATACCATGATCAGCCAGGTGATGAACGGTATCTTCATAACGGTGTGAAGAATCAAGCAGTGCTTTAGACGGGATACAGCCCACGTTTAAGCAGGTACCACCTAAAGATGGTTTACCTTTGTGGATGCGTTTTTCGATACATGCCACTTTAAAACCAAGCTGAGCCGCACGAATGGCTGCTTCATAACCGCCTGGACCACCGCCAATAACAACTAAATCAAATTGTTGAGACATTTTTATCTCCAATCAATCTCTCTAAATTCCCCCTTTTGCTCAAGGGGGAACCTTTCCCCTCTTTTTTAGAGGGGTTAGGAGAGATTTTTAATTAATAAATTATAAGTCAAGGATAAGTTTAGCTGGCTCTTCTAACAATTCTTTGATTGTTACAAGGAAACCTACCGCTTCTTTACCATCGATTAAACGGTGGTCATAAGACAGCGCTAAATACATCATTGGCAAGATTTCAACCTGACCATTGACTGCCATAGGACGTTCCTGGATTTTGTGCATACCCAGAATAGCAGTTTGTGGTGTATTCAGAATTGGCGTAGACAGCAGTGAACCGAAAGTACCACCGTTAGTAATGGTGAATGTACCGCCAGTCATGTCTTCAATCGCAAGTTTGCCTTCACGCGCTTTCGCAGCATAAGCACCAATGCCAGATTCAACTTCAGCGTAGTTCATACGGTCTGTATCACGTAATACAGGAACCACCAGACCACGGTCAGAAGATACAGCTACACCGATGTCATAGTAACCGTGATAAACGATATCGTCGCCATCAATTGATGCGTTGACTGCTGGGTAACGTTTTAGCGCTTCAGTCGCAGCTTTTACGAAGAATGACATGAAGCCAAGACGCGCACCGTGGCGTTTTTCAAATGCGTCTTTATATTGCTTACGCATTTCCATGATTGGTTTCATGTTCACTTCGTTGAACGTCGTCAACATTGCAGTTTCTTGAGTCGCTGCAAGTAAACGTTCAGCTACACGCTTACGTAAACGCGTCATAGGAACACGTTTCTCGATACGCTCGCCTACTGCTGCAGTTAAAGGCGCAGCCGCTGGTTTCGCCTGGTGGTTTGCCACATCTTCTTTGGTGATGCGACCGCCACGGCCTGTACCTTGTACGTCAGCAGCGTTGATACCTGTTTCAGTCAATGCTTTACGCACTGCTGGTGCCTGGTCCGCAACTGGTTGAGCACGCTCAACTACAGGTGCTGCACCTGCTTCAGTTTTCTCAGCGGCCTGTTCAACTTTCTCTTCAGACTGAACTGCTTGAGTTTGCGCAGCGCCAGATACAGCACCTTCTTCAAACTGTGCAATCACTTCGTTTGAAAGTACAGTATCGCCTTCATTTTTAATGATTTGAGCAATCGTACCGTCTGCAGGAGCTACAACTTCCAGAACAACTTTGTCTGTTTCAATGTCACAGATCACTTCATCACGTGATACTGCTTCACCTGGTTGTTTGTGCCAAGTCGCGATTGTTCCATCTGCAACTGACTCTGGAAATACCGGTGCTTTAATTTCGGTTGCCATTACTTCGAATCTCCTGTTATTCAGCTACGATCGCAAGCGCGTCATTAATGAGCTGAGCTTGTTGTTTTGCATGCAAATATGGTGAACCACACGCTGGAGCGGCAGAAGCCTCACGACCAGCAAAGCTGATACGAACCTGTTTACCAGCTTTCATCACGTCATCATATAGACGCGGCGCGATGAACAACCAAGCACCTTGGTTCTTCGGTTCTTCCTGAGTCCAAACCAGTTCTTTCACGTTTGGATAAGCTTCAAGAATTTCCGCAATGCGTTGTTCTGGGTATGGATACAACTGTTCAATACGAACAATTGCCGTGTTGTTCAATTCTTTTTCACGACGTTTTTCAAGCAGGTCGTAATACACTTTACCACCACAAAGTACCAGACGGGTCACGTCGGCCTTGTTGATGTTGCTGTCGATTTCGTCAATCACGGTCTGGAAGGTACCAGTTGCCAGCTCATCAAGAGATGAAGTTGCCAGCTTGTGACGCAGCAATGATTTCGGTGACATCACAATCATTGGCTTACGGATTGGACGAATTGCCTGACGACGTAAAGCGTGGAAAATCTGTGCTGGTGTAGTCGGGGTAATCACTTGCATGTTGTCTTCAGCACACAGCTGTAAGAAACGTTCTAAACGTGCAGATGAGTGTTCCGGACCTTGACCTTCAAAGCCGTGTGGCAGCAACATGGTTAAACCACATACACGTTCCCACTTGGTTTCACCAGAGGCGATGAACTGGTCAATCACCACTTGCGCACAGTTAGCGAAGTCACCAAATTGTGCTTCCCAAATGATCAGACCGTGTGGAATCGTGGTCGCATAACCATATTCAAATGCCAGTACCGCCATTTCAGACAATAGCGAGTCATATAAAGCAAAACGCGGCTGGTTTTCTTTCACATGGCACAATGGAATATAAGTTTCGCCATCAACCTGGTTATGCAGTTTGGCATGACGGTGCGAGAAGGTACCACGACCTACGTCTTCACCAGTAATACGTACCAGGTAACCCTGATCTAGCAGTGTTGCATAGGCTAGAGTTTCAGCAGCACCCCAGTTCAGCGGCATTTCGCCGGTCTGCATTTTCAGACGTTCGTCAATCACTTTAGACACCTGACGCTGCATCACGAAACCTTCTGGAAGTTTACGCATGCCTTCACCAAGCTCTTTTAAGCGCTCAGCCGGGAAAGTGGTATCCCATTCGTCAGTGTATTCATGGCCCAGGTACGGCGTCCAGTCCACAAACATTTTCTTGTTCGGTTCAAGAACCAGCGCATTGGCAACGTGATTACCTGCTTCAAGATCGGCACGGTAGTCTTCAACCATTTGGTCTGCAGCAGCGCGATCTAATACGCCCTGTTGTACCAGTTGGTCTGCATACAAAGTACGTGTAGTGGCTTTCTTGTTGATCACCTGATACATCAGTGGCTGGGTTGCAGATGGCTCATCCGCTTCGTTGTGACCACGACGACGGTAACAGAACAGGTCAATCACTACGTCTTTACGGAAAGTATGACGGAAGTCGTGTGCCAATTGCGTTACGAAGATTACCGCTTCAGGATCATCACCATTCACGTGGAATACTGGCGCCTGAACCATTTTCGCGATGTCGGTACAGTATTCTGTAGAACGCGCATCACGTGGATCAGAGGTAGTGAAACCAACCTGGTTGTTAATTACGATGTGCACAGTACCACCCACGGTATAACCGCGTGTTTGTGACATCTGGAAAGTTTCCTGGTTCACGCCCTGACCTGCAAATGCAGCATCACCGTGTACGATTAATGGCAACACGTCATCGCCACCAATGTCTTTACGACGTACTTGACGGGCACGTACCGAACCTTCAACCACAGGTCCAACAATTTCAAGGTGCGACGGGTTAAACGCCAATGCCAAGTGAACTTCGCCACCTGGGGTCATTACGTTAGATGAGAAACCTTGGTGGTACTTAACGTCACCCGAACCTTTCTTGTGTAAAGATTTACCTTCGAACTCGCCAAACAGGTCAGCCGGGTTTTTACCCATGATGTTAACCAGCAAGTTCAGACGGCCACGGTGTGGCATACCAATCACGACTTCTTTACAACCAACCGCACCGGCACGTTGAATTAGTTCGTTAACCATTGGAATGAAAGATTCACCACCTTCCACACCAAAGCGTTTTGCACCAACGTATTTATTACCTAAATATTTTTCCAGACCTTCAGCGGCAGTTAAACGCTCAAGGAAGTGTTTTTTCTGTTCTGCATTGAAGCCATACTGACCACGGGCACTTTCAAGACGCTGTTGAATCCAGCGTTTCTCTTTGGTGTCAACAATGTGCATGTACTCTGCACCAATTGAACCGCAGTAAGTTGCTTCCATCGCTTCAACCATTTCGCCCAGCGTGGTATCTGTTTTACCAATCGCCAGGTTGCCTGTGTTGAATACCGTATCTAAATCAGATTTGGTTAAACCGTGCGCAGCAAGATCAAGATCTGGCACTTCTTCGCGTTTTGCCAAACCTAGTGGATCTAATTTTGCTTTTTGGTGACCACGATTACGATACGCTGCGATCAGTTGCAGGACGCCAATTTGACGACGTTCATGCTCAGAGCTTACCGCGCTTTGAGCCACAGACTGAATACGATTTGAGTTGCGACCCAATAAAAGGAATTGCTCACGTACATTGCTATGAGGTTGATCACCTTTTGGGAATTTATCGAAGTACACTCTCCAGTCTTCACCAACTGACTCTGGAGACGTTAAATACTGCTCATAAAGTTCTTCAATATACGCTGCACTATCAGCGGAAAGTTCAGTGTCAAGACGCAGAGCGTCAGCAACTTCTTGCATTTGTGGACCCATTTCCTATTGCAAAAACATTTTTCAGGATGCTTTTTAAGCAAAACCCATGATTGATAATGTCAAATTGGTAACATGACATTCGTCCCCATTCGACAACTGTCATGAGGCGTTATCACTACATTAGGACTACCCAATGTGAATAATGAATCATAACGCCCTGATTGGCATCATCACTCATTTTATACTCGGCCAAAACCGAGCAATTTTTTTGCAAATCGACTTAGAAAAATTAATTCGGCAAATTAGCTTTTCTAAATAGGTTTACTCTAATTTCTGGCTTTCTACATCTCTTTAAATGTTGAAAAAATGTACATAAATTCAACCTCAATTTTTAAATATAGAAGTTTATTAATCGTAACATGATCTCCAACTCTCAATTGATTTTTTTGACGTATACCTCCTATAAATTGGCGAAATACAAGAAACATATTTTGCTCTAACATATGGTGCTTTATTTAATAATTAGAAGCAATTAAGACCAAAGTCCAACGGCTTCTTTATTCCATAAAACAAAAGAGAGCACATCTTTCAATCTGCCCTCTTCAACTTGCGTTATATAATAACATCTTGCACCACTTTTTGCAGTCCCATGCCCCATTTCTGGGCGTATTAAAACAAAATACCATCACTCTATTACACTTTTGTAGAGGATTGATTTAAAACTATTCACCTGCACTTTTCATACCCAGTTTATATGCAGCAATGCATCTCATCAGACCAGCCCCACTCAAGTGTTCAATAAAGCAGCATAAAAAAAAGCACATCCGGAGATGTGCTTTTTTGAGTTCACCAAACTGGCGTTCAGATTAACCCGCAGTATCCAGAAGCATGTTACGGATGTGACCGATTGCTTTGGTTGGGTTCAGACCTTTCGGACAAACTGACACACAGTTCATGATACCTTTACAACGGAACAGCGAGAACGGGTCGTCAAGACGCGCCAGACGCTCTTGAGTTGCAGTATCACGTGAATCGATGATGAAGCGGTAAGCATTCAACAGCGCTGAAGGACCCAGGAATTTGTCCGGGTTCCACCAGAATGATGGGCATGAAGTTGAACAGCATGCACATAAAATACATTCATACAGGCCATCCAGGTGCTCACGGTCTTCCTGAGACTGTAAACGCTCTTTTGGTGGCGCAGGCTGGTTGTTGATCAAGAATGGCTGAATCTTGTTGTACTGGTCGTAGAACTGATTCATATCAACAACCAGGTCTTTGATCACTGGCAGACCTGGTAATGGACGAATGGTGATTTCATTTGGTAAATCGTTCAGGTTCCAAAGACACGCCAAACCGTTTTTACCATTGATGTTTACACCATCAGAACCACAAATACCTTCGCGGCAAGAACGACGGAACGTTAAAGTTTCGTCTTGTACTTTCAACGCCAAAAGTGCGTCAAGCAACATACGATGCTTATCAGTCAATTCCAGCTTGAATGTTTGCATGTACGGTGCTTTATCCTTATCAGGATCATAGCGGTAGATATGAAATGTACGAGTACCTCTACTCATCTTGTTTCTCCTGATTAGAATGTACGTGGTTTAGGTGGAATAGCTGCAACAGAAAGCGGCTTGTAACGTACTGGTTTGTACTCAAGACGGTTGTCTGCAGAGAACCACAGAGTGTGCTTCATCCACTCATCATCACGACGACCATAAGAATAAGTCGGGTGATCTGGTGGTAATTCAAAGTCTACAACAGTGTGCGCACCACGACACTCTTTACGCGCAGCAGCAGAAATCAAGGTTGCTTTTGCGACTTCGTATAGGTTTTCAACTTCTAATGCTTCTACACGTGCAGTGTTGAAGACTTTAGATTTGTCTTTCAGGTGAATATTGCGAACACGTGGTTCAAGCGCAAGAATCTGTTTCACACCTTCTTCAAGCAATGCTGAAGTACGGAATACACCTGCGTGATCCTGAACGATGTTACGAATTGCATCCGCAACTTCTTGAGCGTTTTCACCTGAGGTTGATTCGTCAAGTTTACGAATACGGTTCAGCGTGTTTTCAAGTACAGTTGTAGGTAGTGGTTCGTACTCGCCATCGTGCTGTTTAGTTACATACTCAATGATATGTTGACCAGCCGCTTTACCAAATACCACCAGGTCAAGCAGTGAGTTAGTACCTAAACGGTTTGCACCGTGTACAGATACACATGAACATTCACCAATTGCATAGAAACCTTTTACTGGTTTCGCAAAGTCACGACCTTCCGCATTTGTAGAATATGTGTCAGTGTCTTTGTCGTAGTTGGCAACCAGTGGAGTCGTTTCACGAGATTCTGGAACAACAACCTGACCATGAATGTTGGTCGGAATACCACCCATTTGGTAATGGATTGTTGGTACAACCGGAATTGGCTCTTTGGTACAGTCAACGTTCGCGAATTTCTTGCCAATCTCGAATACAGATGGCAGACGTTTCATGATCGTGTCAGCACCCAGGTGCGTCATATCCAGCAAGATGTAGTCTTTGTTCGGACCACAACCACGGCCTTCTTTAATTTCCTGGTCCATAGAACGTGATACGAAGTCACGTGGCGCCAAGTCTTTTAAAGTTGGAGCATAACGTTCCATGAACGGTTCGCCAGAAGCGTTACGAAGGATACCACCCTCACCACGACAGCCTTCCGTTAACAATACGCCTGCGCCCGCAACACCTGTTGGGTGGAATTGCCAGAATTCCATATCCTGTAATGGAATACCTGCACGAGCAGCCATACCAAGACCGTCACCCGTGTTGATATACGCGTTAGTAGATGCACGGTAAACACGACCTGCACCACCAGTAGCGAATAGCGTCGCTTTGGCTTGGAATACCGCAATTTTACCCGTTTCCTGGTCAATTGCAGTTACACCCAGTACGTCGCCTGCTTCGTTACGAATTAAGTCAAGTGCAATCCATTCAACGAAGAATTGAGTCCCCATTTTCACGTTGCTTTGATAAAGCGTGTGAAGCAGCGCGTGGCCTGTACGGTCAGCAGCAGCACATGCACGTGGCACAGCTTTTTCACCGTAGTTTGCAGAGTGACCACCGAATGGACGCTGGTAAATTGTACCGTCTGCGTTACGGTCAAATGGCATACCCAAGTGTTCTAATTCATAAACCACTTGTGGCGCTTCACGCGTCATGAATTCGATCGCGTCTTGGTCGCCTAACCAGTCAGAACCTTTAACTGTGTCATAGAAGTGGTAGTGCCAGTTATCTTCTTGCATGTTACCAAGAGATGCACCAATACCACCTTGCGCCGCAACCGTGTGCGAACGTGTTGGGAATACTTTGGTCAGTACCGCAACTTTCAAACCCGCTTGAGCAAGTTGGTAAGATGCACGCATACCTGAACCACCACCACCAACGATGACTGCGTCAAAAAATTGGTGTGGAATGTTTGAATAATCTTCTTTAGGGTTAATCGCGCCCATGATATCTTCCTATCAATTCGCCCAGAAAATCTGGATTGCCCAGATTGCATATGCAAAAACAGCAATAATCACTGCTGAAGTCAGCACTAGGCGTAAACCTGAAGCTGAAGGACCCATCTGACGAGTAGTCACGTAATCTGTGAATACCTGCCACATACCAATCCATGCGTGTGCAACAAGAGATAAGACTGCCAATAAAGATAAAATCTTCATTGGTAATGTCATCATAAAGCCGTACCACTGTTCAAAGTTAAATCCGCCATTCAGCAGAATCCAACCAAATACCACAACGGTATAAACAGCAAGAACAACAGCACTTACGCGTTGGATAAACCAGTCGCGAGAACCTGAACCCGTTAAACCTGTAGCACTTTTCATTAGAGAACAATCCATACAAAGGCTGCGAGAATACCAATCGCAGACAAGACTAATGCGATAGTAGCTGCAACACGACCACTTTGCAGTTCCTCTGCAACACCAAGGTCAGCAAGTAAATGCTTGACACCAGCGATGAAGTGATAGATTAATCCGGCTACAAATACCCATACGATAAAGCGGACAAAGAAACCGTTAAAGATTTCCTGTACTTCTGCAAAACCTTCTGGCGAAGACAAAGACTTGTCTAATAACCAAAGAAGTACCGGTACGAGTAAAAATACGATGACACCTGAAAGACGGTGTAAAATTGATGCAATAGCCACAGGTGATTTTAAGTTTACTGATAAAACTTGACCCATGGACAAATTGACAGGTCTGTTGCTTTTCACAGCGGGCATCCTGTAAGTAAAAACTCCATCCGGAGTTTGTTGGAATTAATTCGAAGGAAAGCTGGCATTGCTAGGCATTCGAATGCCTATATTCAAAACGACACTGAATTATAAAACGTCAACTATTAAAATACAAACAACCGCACCGGGCTTTTTGAACAAAAAATCCTTAAATAAGAATCATTAACAAATAGGTAATTTGTGAAACACATTAACCAGATACACCGTTAAGGCATCATCTCACTGTTTTTTATTAATTTATTTTATATTTCTGCTATTGGTTTTAGCTATAATTGCAATTTTCACCGGACTGAAATATTTAGACTAAAGCAGCACAGTAAATGTCTAGGCACTATATTGTTGAATCTTTTCACTTTATCTTTGGGTGCCTGAATATTTTTTCCTTGAATATTCGCTATCAGGAAAACAACATGAAATATTTTCAGCGCCCTGCCCGTGCTTCCCGCTTCAGGCTGACATTTGGTCTTCGCTTTTAAAAAAATGCCGATAGATTGTTCTGCCTTTACTTGCAATTTCAGCGCATCAGAACAAGTTAACTGGCTGAATGGCTGATTTAATCAGCTATTTTTTAACCAGTTAAACCTAAAAAAATGACAGACTTAGCGCTTTTATTTATGAATAACAAAGCAGCAGCAGAACCGGCAAAGCCCAGCTAAGTTATGAAAAACAGATACATTTCGGAAAGCTTAAAATTCCAGCAGCCTGGCTTTTCAAGAGCTTTTAACGCTAAAAAATTGCTTACAATTAAAGCATTCCTATTATTTTTTTCTGCACCTGTCCGGGAATTTGACTTATTATAGCGCGTCGGTGCTGTGATTTTACTCAGTTTTTCATACGAATATTTTTTGACTAAGCTGCTGTGTCAGCGTCACTTTTTATCCATAAGTATAATTGACAAAATTTCAGTACACACTAATCTTATAGCAAATTTTCGATCCGTCTGATTCGCGCATTAAAAGATTGATACTACGAGTCAGATCAACATTCACCAGGACAGGAGATCTATTGAATGTCTGAAGCAACTGGCAAGAAAGCCGTTTTACAGCTTGATGGCAAAGAAATTGAATTACCAATTTACAGCGGCACATTGGGCCCAGATGTAATTGACGTTAAGGATGTGTTGGCTGCAGGTCACTTTACTTTTGATCCTGGTTTTATGGCGACAGCTTCTTGTGAATCTAAGATCACATTCATTGACGGTAACAAAGGTGTTCTGTTACACCGCGGTTACCCGATTGATCAATTGGCGACTAAAGCTGATTACCTGGAAACTTGCTACCTGTTATTAAACGGCGAGCTTCCAACAGCTGAGCAAAAAGAAGAATTTGACGCGAAAGTTCGTAACCACACCATGGTTCACGACCAAGTTAGCCGCTTCTATAACGGTTTCCGTCGTGATGCGCATCCTATGGCGATCATGGTTGGTGTTGTGGGTGCATTATCTGCGTTCTATCACAACAACCTGGACATCGAAGATGTTAACCACCGTGAAATCACTGCGATCCGTTTAATCGCGAAGATTCCTACTTTAGCGGCTTGGAGCTACAAGTACACTGTGGGTCAACCATTCGTTTACCCACGTAACGACTTAAGCTACGCTGAAAACTTCCTGTACATGATGTTTGCTACGCCTGCAGACCGTGACTACAAAGTGAACCCGATTCTTGCCAAAGCAATGGACCGTATCTTCACTCTTCACGCTGACCACGAGCAAAACGCGTCTACGTCTACAGTACGTTTAGCGGGTTCTACCGGTGCTAACCCTTATGCTTGTATCGCTGCGGGTATCTCTGCACTTTGGGGTCCTGCGCACGGTGGTGCGAACGAAGCAGTTCTTAAGATGCTGGATGAAATCGGCACTGTAGAAAACGTTGCTGGCTTCATGGAAAAAGTGAAGACTAAAGAAGTTAAACTGATGGGCTTCGGTCACCGTGTTTACAAAAACTTCGACCCACGCGCGAAAGTAATGAAAGAGACTTGCGACGAAGTTCTTGGTGCATTAGGTATCAACGATCCACAATTAGCGTTAGCAATGGAACTTGAGCGTATCGCGCTTTCTGACGAATACTTCATCAAGCGTAACCTGTATCCAAACGTAGACTTCTACTCTGGTATCATCCTGAAAGCGATTGGTATTCCGACAGAAATGTTTACTGTGATCTTCGCGCTTGCACGTACAGTTGGTTGGATCAGCCACTGGTTAGAAATGCACAGCGGTCCTTACAAGATCGGTCGTCCTCGTCAGCTTTACACTGGCGAAGTTCAACGCGACATCAACCGTTAATCCGGTTCGCGTTCAACGACGAAAAAACCACCCGTTTGGGTGGTTTTTTTATGGACATTCAAACTAAATGCGCGTTTCGACCAGACCGAGGCAACGCCAATATTCAGCGCAAAAGTACGTTAAGCTACCTGATAATGCTCCAGATCTAGGCGCTGTAAACGTCGCTTTAACTCGGCCAGTGACCACGGCCAGGCGGCAAAGTTGCGACCATTCTGGTCCAGATAATAACTTTGACAGCCGCCACGGTTAAACACAGTTTTCTGCACATGAGTCTGTACTTTGGCATTGTGGTATTTCAGCACATCCGGCTTGATTTCAATGCGCTTTAAGCCCTTGGCTTTCATTTGCAATAAACCACTGACAATATAGTCCAGTTGCGCTTCGGCAATGCCAATAAAGGAATCATAGACCAGAATATTCGGCCCGAGCACCAAAAAGGCATTGGGTAAATGCTGGATACTGGTGCCCAAAAAGGCTTCGGGTGAACTGCTCTGCCACAGCTCGGAAAGTCGTTGGCCTTGGGCATTCTGCACACGGCGACCAATCGGTGGATGTGACACCTCAAAGCCCGTTCCCCAGATAATCACATCGACCTCATGCCGGTCACCATTGGCGGAAATCACCGTATTGCCTTCAATTTCCACCAAGCCATGCGGAATTAAAGTGCTATTCGGGGCCTGCAAGGCCGGATAATAATCATTGGCAAACAGTAAACGCTTACAGCCAACCGAGAAATTGGGGGTAACCGCCTGACGTAAAGCCGGATCTTTGACCTGTAATTTTAACAGCTGCCGGCTGAGTACATTGACGGGCTCCAACAAAGGTGGATGGCGCAGGCCAAAATTAATCAGATTCAAAGATTGTGATACCGCGCCGCGCCAACGCTGCTGAATGACCGGAAACTTGGCCAGCGTACTTTTCATCACCTGATTCAGCGGCAGATCAGGCTTTGGCAGGACCCACGGCGCTGTACGCTGGAAAATATATAACTCTTTGGCCAGAGGCTGAATTTGTGGAATAAACTGAATAGCCGAGGCACCGGTACCAATCACCGCAATGCGTTTACCACACAGGTCATAGGCATGGTTCCAGCGTGCCGAATGGAACATTTCGCCCTTAAAACTGTCGATGCCTTTTATTTTCGGCAGTTGCGGCTCGGTAATCGGGCCGGGGGAGAAAATCACGGTTCTGGCCCGATATCGCCCTTTGCTGGTGTTGAGCTCCCACATCTGTTCAGTCTCATTCCAGCGTGCATCTTGCAGTTCATTATGAAATTCAATCTTGGCATATAGCTGAAAACGGGTCGCCACATCTTCCAGATAATTCAGGATTTCCGGCTGCTTGGCAAATAAATGACTCCAGCCATGACTCGGTGCAAAAGAAAAAGAATATAAGGCCGAGGGCACATCACAACCACAACCCGGATAGGTGTTGTCCCGCCAGGTGCCACCTACCCGGCCGGCTTTTTCCAGCACCAGATAATCCTGATAACCGGCCTGATTCAGTTTATAGGCCGCTGCCAGACCGGAAATACCCGCCCCAATAATAATGGTGTCATAGACCCGGCTTGGTACAGCGGTCGATCTACTGCGCTGCTCGACTGTTTGAGAATTTGGCTGATTGGCCCCTGCCCTTGCTGATGCTGCACTGACACTTTTGGCTTTTCGACTGGGCTTTTTGAGCACAGGCTCGGCCGGCTCGGTGACTGCTTGTGACGTGACTTGATCATCTTGTTTCATTTTTGCTACTCAGGATTTTTGTACATATTTATTGAACAGTGGATAACCCACACCCAGCAGCTTGGTATATAAACGCGGCGCGGCACGCTTGAACCACCAGAACAGTTTGGCGTCTGGCTGTGGAATGGTATACAGCTCGCCCCGGTCTAAATTGTTTAAAGTCTGCGCTACCACCTGCTCACAGCTGACAAAGGCATGATGAGTCAGCAAATGATCTGCTAGCCCAGAATAATGCGCAGGCAAACGGCCATTTTTCATGATATTGGTCGGCACCAGCGTTGGGCATAACACATTGATGCGAATATTGGCGCCACGTAACTCGGCAGACAGGGTTTCAGACAAGGCCAGTACGCTGGACTTGCTGACGTTATAGGCGGTCATTTCCGGCGCTGCGGTATAACCAGCAGCCGAAGCGACATTAATAATCGCACCACCACCCTGCTGTTTCAGTTTCGGTACGAAATAATGACAACCGTGGATCACGCCCCATAAGTTGACCTGCATACACCATTGCCAGTCGGCCAGGCTGACTTCATCAAACTTGCCACCCAGCCCCACACCGGCATTATTGATCAGCAAAGTCACCGGATGGCCCAACAGCTGTTCAGACTGTTCAGCCAGTTGCTGCACCTGCTCGGCCACACCCACATCACATTGCAACGCAAAGACCGCAGTCGCAAACTGGTGTTCAATCTGCTTGGCGGTTGCTTGAGCCGCCGCCAGATTGATATCGGCACAGATCACGCTGCCACCACGCCTGGCCAGTTCCAGCGCAAAACTGCGTCCAATCCCACTACCTGCACCGGTCACCACCGCATAGGCCTGCTGGCTCAGTCGCACTTTTTTTGCAAATAATCCCATCATTCTTCTTCATCCTTACACTTTGAGCGCCGGGGTAAATTCCTTGACGAAATACGGCGTTAACACCCCGCTTTCCGGATGCAGCAAACGTTCCTTGTAATAGGCTAAAAAGGCCGAAGTATCATGGTCATTCGGATGAAAACCGGGACGCAGATAATCCAGAATATACGCCCAGCTACTGCCATACACGCCATCTTGCAGACCAAAAATCAGCTTGATGCTACGCGGCAGGTCTTTCCAGTAACTCAGGCTAAGCAGATTAGACGGTTTGCGATAAAACGGCACCAGCAGCGAGGCAATGGAAATCAGCACCAGGATGGTGATGAGCGCCGGGAAGAAACCGGCAATGCGCAAGCCATAACTGTTGGATAAAGACTGGAACACATCATAGGCAATGTCTTTGTGTTCCGATTCTTCCAGCATGTGCCACATCCAGATGGCACGCTGCTTTTCATCATGCGACTGGAAGAAAATTTCCTCATGATTCATCATGTACTCGGCCAGCACCGCGGTGAAATGTTCAATGCCAGCCATCAGCGACAGTTTCATCGGCTGTGGCAAACGGTTAAAGCCGTGATCAAAGACAAATCTGGCCCAGGAACGGAACAGCTCAACCGGCAGATCGGCATCCCGAAAGGCATCATTCAGCTCTTCATGCAATCTGGAATGTAGCGCCTCCTGGCCAATTAGGGAGGTGACCCGCTGTTTTAGCACGGGATCATTTAACAGCTCACGATGATAACGCGCGGTGTCAATCACCAGATCTTCGCCATAGGTCAGGAAAATCGACAGCGAGGCAAAATAGGCACTGGCCAGTTCGGCATTCAAGTAAAATTTGGGATCTATTTCTTCGGCCTTAAAGTCGAATTTCATATGCCGGATTGGGAGGGCAGCCGACTGTTTCTCGGCATCAAAAGGTGTCGCGCTGAAAAAATGGCGAACAGGCTGAGGTAAAAACTGAGCAATCTGCATGGCTATTCTCTTTGTTTTGTCCATTTGAGCCAGGTCAAGACACCGTGGTCATCGACCTGAATGAGACCAAAACTAAGCCAGCCCTGCATTGAAACCAGTTACCAAAATCGTCATAAAATTGGCAAATCGTGACTTTAAAAAATATTGTCTGACAATTTGCTCACACTTTTTTCCGCAGAGCTCATTTCCTTGTCAATTGAGGTCAGCGCCTATTCGGGCACTCTGTCACTGCGACTACTGGGCAGATAACGCACTTTGCGTTCTTTGGACTGATAAATCCACTGATGATCGAACAGGCCCTGATTCAGATGTTCAAAACGGAAGTTACCAATCGCTACCGCATAAAAACCGGTGCCCTGCTGTTTCTGCTGCTCGACTTGGGCCATCAGTTCTGTCGGTAACTGCCCCATGATGAAATCGGACACCACCAGCACATCGGCATTGTGAAAATTTGGCTGGGCCAGCATCGACAGGGCATGTTCGATGGCGGGAATAACATCGGTGCCGCCATGAAAAGACTGGCTAAGAAAGTGAATCAGATCATCCAGCGAATAGCCTTCGAGTAAATTCAGGCTGGTCAGCTGGGTCGAGAAGTTAATTAAATACATCGGGCGTTTGGCTTTCATGGCCTGAATTGCCAGATACAGACTCATGGCTTTGGCAATCAGCTCCGGCTGGCCGTGCATGGAACCGCTGGTGTCCAGACACAAAATCATCGGGCCTTTTTGCCCCAGACGCTTGTGCCGTACTGTTTGATCCTGAATTACCCGACTGCTGTGCTGACCTTGCAGGTTAAAGCTCATCAGGTTAGATTCCAGATATTTCAGGTCAAATAAAAGCGCCAGATCGGGATCGGCCAGTAAGGCCAGCTCGCTCGGCAGCGCCAGATTCAAATCCTGCGCCAGCTGAATACCGGTAATTTCTTCATGCCAGTGCTGCTCCAGCAATTCCAGCTCCTGCTCTGGCCGATGCTGCTGCACGGCCTGGCGCGGATAATGTGCAGGCTGGGCAGAACCGATTTTCTGGCACAAGGCTTGCAGCTCACGATCCTCCTGCAGATAGCTGGCCCATTGCTCAAACTGCTGGATATCCTGTGGTTGTAACTGGCCTCTGGAATAGTCAATAAAAATACCGGTTTCGATGCCGGTGGCATCTTTGTATTTGGCCAGTCGCTGCATCTGGCTAAGAAAATCGCGAATCTCATCCAGAAAAGCATCCCGCTGCAAGGCCAGCTGCTCAAATTCCCAATGAGCAATGGCTTCGGTCAGTTTACGTTGCCATTTTTCTGTTAATAACTGTGCCTGTAGCTCGCGCTGTCCGGCAGAGAAAGTAGCGCTTTGAGTCCAAAACGGGCTTAAATCAGGCAGCCCCAGCTGAGCCTGAAAATCCTGATATTGCACCTGCATCTGCTGAAACTCGGCGCTATTGATGGAGGGCTGCGCCAGCCAGTGTTCCAGTTGCTGCTGCACTTCCCTATAAGGATGCTGCTGATCGAGACTGGATTTGGCCTGATAGGCCCAGGCCCGGACTTTATCATCCAGATGCTGACTGACTTTCTGATCATCCAGCCAGTGTTTTAAGGAGGAATCGGCCAGCTCCTGATACAGCTGTCCGGTCAACTGCTCTAACGCTGTATGCTGACGCTGATGCTGCTGCAGGTCTAGCCTTGACATAGCTGTTCCAGCCGCGCGCAGTCTTGCAGTTGCAACTGATAGCGCTGTAACTGCTGCTGCACATGCTGTTGTAACTGGGCACTGTCGGCGGCGGCAACAAAGACTGAAGCAAAATGTGCTGACTGGGCATCAAAACGCTGCTGTAACAGGGCTAAATCTTCGCTCAGTGCATTTTGTAGCTGGGCAAGCTCTCCCCGCAACTGCTGCACCAACTTTTCATCAATGACACGGCGTGCGCTGCCTTTCGGGTATTTAATATACGGTGTGACCACTTCTTCCAGCCCATAATAGCCGCCTTTTAAGGTACAGACCCGGCCGCCATTAAAGTTACACACGATGCCGCGAATTTCCTCACCGGAAGCATCCACAGCAAAGAAATCCTGTTTGCTGTCCATTTTATTTAATAACAGATACAGCACTTTATCCTGATAATGATGATCCAGGTGAGTCACTGCTCTTAAGTATTCCTTGTCCTGAATCAGATAGCTTTCATAGACATCATCGGTATAGTAAAAGGCGTTCAGCATCTGCTGTTCCAGCTCGTCTTTGCGCTGAATTAGTGACTCCAATTGCAAATCGGCGTGCAAGCCTATCTCCAGAATGGCCTGATCAATCAGCTTGTGCATCTCCGGAATATCTTCCAGCTGATTCCACAGGCAGGATTTCAAGAGATACAAATCACTGACCAAGACCTGTGAGCGGCCATTTAAAAATGCCGCAGCTTTAAGCAGATAAGCCACACGTTGCCAGCGCCGGTCGGAAATATAGACCGACAGGCCATCGACATGCTGCTGTAAATACTGGCGAATCAGATCAATCACCTGGAATACCAAAGCCGGCAGCTCAATTTCATGAATCTGTTCGCGCCATTCGGCCAGTTCGGCCTGGGTAATTTTAAGCGGTTCATCCATCTGCAAATGAGCACTGCCCGGTTTGGCTTGTAGCAGCTGATGAAAATTGCCGGCCTGCTGAATGGGTTCGACCACCAGACGCAAAATAAAACGGTCATACAGCGCATCCAGTCCCTGATTCGGTTCAGGAATTTCATTGGATGCACCAATCAGCACACTTAAGGGCACCTGCTGCAGCTGCTCGCCATTTTTAAAGACTTTTTCATTCACCAAAGTCAGCAAGGTATTTAAAATGGCCGGGCTGGCCTTCCAGATTTCATCCAGAAAAGCAAAATCGGCACAGGGCAGATAATGCTCGGTTTTACGGATATAGTGATCTTCTTTTAAGGCTTTAATTGACACCGGGCCAAAAATTTCTTCCGGGGTACTAAAGCGGTTCATCAAATATTCAAAATAGGCATAGACCTCAAAAGCGGCTGCAACCCGTCTGGAAATCAGGCTTTTGGCCGTGCCCGGCAAGCCGTATAAAAAGGTATGACTGCCGGCCACAGCGGCCAGCAAGGTTTGTGCGATCACCTGTTCACGTTCATACATCTGCTGGGACATTTGCGAAATAAGTGTATGAATACGTGCTTTCATCGAATACCTGAACCTGCGCGAAAAACTGCATTGTAACGGTTTGCGGAAATGAAGAAAAACCGGCAAGCCACCGCAGATGAAATTTTTGCTACATATCTGCCTGCCAGTTTTGTTATAACTGGGAAAATTGAATGGCCCGACCTGATCTTTCACCATGCTGTTATTGAAACTGTTACCGCTGCTACTGCGCCTGCTTAAACTGGAGCAGTTTCGCTGCCGGGCTTTAACCCCGGGCGAAATTGCGTTGTGCCAGCGCGTATTCGGGCAGCTGATTGATTACAGCCGGGTCAGCATCATGAATCATCCTTATTTGCCCTGGCAACCGGCGCATATTCTGATGGCGCCGCAAGGTTATATTCATGTGCGTGATCCATTGTACCGGGAAGATTATAGCCAGGCACCGCTTGCCTTTCAGGCGGTGCTGATTCATGAAATGACACATATTTACCAGCATCAGCAGCAGATTAATGTGCTGCTGAAAGGTGCGCTGCTGCAAACCGCTTTTTATCTGTCTGCCGGGCGGTATAATCCCTACCGTTACCAGCTAATTCCCGGTAAGCCGTTTTTTGCCTACAACATTGAACAGCAAGGCGATATTGCCCGCGATATTTTTTTAAACAAGATTGACAATATTATTCTGCATCCACCGGCCTAAACTGCGCTGCAATAGCGCTTTCATGTTGCAAGCTGCCGGTTTTTTGTGCCATCAGGCCTGATTCACCAAACCCATGCTTTTGTTACTCAAGCTTACTAAATAAAGCATTATGCGCCTTCTCTCACGGCGCGAATTGCCGCTACTATGCAATTATCCTGAATATGCTCTAGCATCTGAATTAATTTAAGATAAAATAAACCCGTCTGATTTTTTGCATTGCAAAATAAGATTTTATCAAGTCGTATGCGTATTACTTTTTATACTTGAGCCAGTCGGCAGTACTTTTTAGTATCAGAATGCACCGCTGCCCGATCACCATAATTACAAGCGGCAGCCCGTGTATTCAAAACCCTATAGGAATAGGACGTAAATTAATGAAATCTTTTAAAATTGCCCTTGCACAGTTCTCTCCATACATTGGCAATCTCGAAGCAAATGCGCAAAAAATGCTTGAACAAGCAAATGAAGCGAAAAAACAACAGGCTGACCTGATCATTTTCCCAGAGCTTTCTCTGATTGGTTATCCAGCAGAAGATTTGCTGTTACGCCCAAGCCTCAAAAAACGCACGCAAAAAGCGTTTGAACAGCTCAGCCAGATTAAAGACATCGTCGTGGTATTTGGTTTTGTCAATGAAACTGAAGATGGCCAGCGTTATAACTCGGCTGCGGTAATGAAAGATGGCCAGATTCTGGGTATTTATAACAAACAGAATTTACCGAACTACGGCGTGTTTGATGAAAAACGTTATTTTAACGAAGGTCATCAACATCTGGTCTTTGAATACTTGGGGCATAAATTTGGCGTACTGATTTGTGAAGATGTCTGGTCTTTAGCCACTGTACAGCAACTGGCCCAGCTGAATGTAGAAACCGTGCTGGTGCTGAATTCATCGCCATACGAAGTTGGTAAACCACAGCACCGTATTGATACCATGACTGCGCTGGCCAAACAGCTGAATCTGAACCTGGCCTATGTCAATCAGGTTGGTGGTCAGGATGATCTGATCTTTGATGGCACCAGCTTCCTGATCAGCAAAGACGGTGAACTTGCTTTACGTGCGCCAACCTATCAGGAAGGCCTGTTTGTGGTGGAGTATGAAGCCGAACAGCAGCGCTATAAAACGGGCGAACAGGCGGCAGCCCTCGACACCATGGCTGAAATTTATCAGGGTCTGGTGCTGGCAACACGTGACTATGTACAACGTTCAGGTTTCCCAGGCGTGATTCTGGGTTTATCTGGCGGGATTGACTCTGCACTAACCTTGGCCATTGCGGTTGATGCCCTGGGTGCAGACAAAGTACAAGCGGTGATGATGCCGTATACCTATACCGCGCAAATTAGTGTAGAAGATGCTGCACAGCAAGCCAAAACCATGGGTGTGACCTTTGGCATTGCCGAAATTCACTCGATTGTGAACAGCTTTATGCAAACCCTGTATCCATTCTTTGGCAATAGCCCGGTTGATACCACCGAAGAAAACCTGCAGGCCCGTGCCCGCGGTACGTTGCTAATGGGCTTATCCAATAAATTTGGCAACCTGGTCCTGTCGACTGGTAACAAATCTGAACTGTCAGTCGGTTACTGCACCCTGTATGGCGATATGGTTGGTGGTTATGCAGTTCTCAAAGATGTCTACAAAACCATCGTGTTTGAACTGGCCAAATACCGGAACAGTATAAGCGAACAGCCGGTGATTCCGGAGCGTGTAATTAGCCGTCCGCCATCAGCTGAACTGAGCCCGGACCAGAAAGATCAGGACTCTTTGCCACCGTATGATGTGCTAGATGCGATCCTGTATGCCTATATTGAAGAAGACCTGAGCCAGGACGATATTATTGCCAAAGGCTTTGATCAGGCTGTGGTTGAAAAAGTGGTGCGTCTGGTTGACCGCAATGAATACAAACGCCGTCAGGGCGCAATTGGTCCGCGCATTACATCACGTTCTTTTAGCCGTGAACGCCGTTATCCATTAGTCAATGGCTGGAAACCGGGCCTATAAGCTCCTGATCTGATCCATCCTAAAAACCTCAAGCCAGTCTTGGGGTTTTTTATTGTCCGCTGGAATGAGGCTACTTAGAATACGCATCTTCCCCTGCCATCTAAACCGATCCTATATTTTTGAGTTCTACGTCATTCAAAAAAACCAATATCAATGAATCGTCTAGGTTGACTAAAAACAGATAGACAACGGTCTATGTTTAACCCTATGTTCAAGATATGCATGAGCTAAAATTGGATGCAATGGATTTCATATGACACTAAGAAATACCCTGCAGACTTTAGAACAGATTTATCATTATTTAATGAACGTCCGCATTTTCATTGCTATAGCCAGTATGAGCGCCTGAACGCGTTTTTCGCCGAAATCCATGATACAGGCAGTATCGAGTTTGAAGCTGGGCAGTCTTATCTGTTTAAAGGTATAATTTAATGGCAAGCCTAAAGTGATTGATGGTTCTAAAGCGCCGGCCCTTGCGCATAAACAGGAATTCTTAAGCTGGGTACAGCAACAGCTGAATTCCTAAGCCAGCATTTTATTCATCGCTGGTATCTAAATTGCGCGGAGAGTTTGCACAACATTTTTTTGGACTTTTTGAACAGACAAAAAAAGAGACCAAGCTGAGAGCTTGGTCTTTTAAAATGGTGGCTATGACGGGACTTGAACCTGTGACCCCCGCATTATGAGTGCGGTGCTCTAACCAACTGAGCTACATAGCCGTAAACTGTGTGCGCATTATCTAAAGTTCGGACTTTATCGTCAAGATATTTATCTACTCAAATGAACACTGTTTAAGCAAAACATGACGTTTTTATTAATTTTTAACCGGATTTGCAATTTTTTACTTGGGTCAAACCCTTTCGCTGACTATGATGAAACTTTCCAGGATCAATCACTTGAACACAATGCAGTTAAAAATATGGATCAGTAGTCTGCTAGTTGCGACATTATCGGGCTGTCAGCTGGTTGCCCCACTCATGGTGGACTATAACGGGGTACGCCGCGATGTCGCAGAATTTATTAATGGTCATCTCTGGTTCACCATTCCGCAAAAACGCATTCTGGTCGAGTATGCCAAAGGCCAGCAGAAGATTTTAACCGCAGATCGCCTAAGTCCTGAAGCACAACAGGCGCTTGCACAGGAACGCTATGAAGGCCGTTATTGTGCTGCACAAAAAATTGCTGTGTCCAAACTGGATCAGGTCGATGAGAAAATTTTTGTCTATGCCGACCAGCAGCAACGCTGGCAACAGATTCAACAGCTACAGCAGACGCTGAAGCTGGATGTGCAGCAGCTCAACTGCGAGCACAGATTTTAAAGACAAAAAAAAAGATCACATAAGGATGTGATCTTTAAAAATGGTGGCTATGACGAGACTTGAACTTGTGACCCCCGCATTATGAGTGCGGTGCTCTAACCAACTGAGCTACATAGCCGTAAACTGTGCGCGCATTATCTGCTGTAATGTTTATAACGTCAAGCCCTTCTACAGGCTAATTGTACAAAATTTGGTGAAGTGAACCGATAAGCCGGGTTCTGTCGAGAACGATCATTCCTCTAGGCGTACAATCACTCATACGCTCAAGCGACCTACCCGAATCCAGTACGGGCCGTACCTCAGGATTCCTATTTGGTCTTGCTTCTGGTGGGGTTTACCATGCCATGAACTGTTACCAGTCATGCGGTGCGCTCTTACCGCACCCTTTCACCCTTACCTTCGATTTCTTCCGAAAAAGAAACCTGAATGAAGGCGGTCTACTCTCTGCTGCACTTTCCGTCGGCTCACGCCGCCCAGGCGTTACCTGGCACCCTGCCCTATGAAGCCCGGACTTTCCTCCCCTGCTTTAGTCACGGAGACCTCCACAGCAGCGATCGTCTGGTTCACTTCGAGGGCGCATCTTAACAAATAAATGCACTAATTGCTCGTGCTTTTTTGATCAATCAGTTTTTGATACTTTTCCAGCAATTGTTCCTGGGTTTCGACATGATGGGGATCATGCGGAATACAGTCCACCGGACAGAATAACTGACACTGCGGTTTATCATGATGCCCGACACATTCGGTACACAGCGCCGGGTTGATTTCATAAATCAGCTCGCCCATGAAAATAGCCTCATTCGGGCACACAGGTTCACAGACATCGCAGTTAATGCATTCATCGGTAATATATAAAGACACGCTACCAACCTTGTTGATGTTTGCGTTCAAAGGCTTCGACCACGGTTTGCGGTACAAACTTGGTCACATCTCCTTTTAAACGCGCAATTTCACGCACCAGCGTGGATGAAATAAACGAATATTGCTCTGACGGCGTTAAAAATACCGCTTCAAAATTGGTATCCAGCTGACGGTTCATATTGGCCAGCTGAAACTCGTATTCAAAGTCAGACACTGCACGTAAACCACGCAGTACCGCCGTGGCCTGCTGTTCGCGGAAGAAATTCACCAGCAGGCCATCAAAGCCGACAAATTCCACATTGGGTAAATGGCTGAGTGAGGTTTTGGCCAGTTCTACCCGCTCATCTAGAGTAAACACCGGATTTTTATGATGACCAATGGCAATTGCGACCACCACTTCATCAAACATTCTGGCCGCCCGTGTTACTAAATCGATATGACCATTGGTGATTGGATCAAAGGTCCCCGGATAAATCACGCGAGTTTTAGACATCCATTTTTACTCTAGTTGGTTTTGTAGAGCCATATTTTAGCAAAAACTTGATTTATTGGTGAATAAACTCGGCCAATTTCACAAAAATCCTGCGATAGTGCTGTAATTCAGTGCTGATTTTGGAATTGTCAGCATGCCTGTGTTTGGGGCACAATAGGCCTAACGTTGGAAGTGACTCATTATGGCGAAAGCAACTGTAGTTAAAAAAAATACCAGTGGCACGATTGCACAGAACAAACGTGCACGCCACGATTATTTTATTGAAGAAAAATTTGAAGCCGGACTGTCCCTGCAAGGCTGGGAAGTCAAGTCTTTGCGTGCCGGTCGTATGAGCCTGACCGAAAGCTATATCACCTTTAAAAATGGTGAAGCCTTCTTATTTGGCGCCCAAATTCAACCTTTACTGTCGGCTTCGACCCATGTGGTGCCTGAAGCGACCCGTACCCGCAAGCTGTTATTGAACCGCAAAGAAATTGCCAAACTGCTCGGTGCGGTGAACCAGAAAGGTTATTCCTGTGTGCCGCTGGTCTGTTACTGGAAAGGTCCACTGGCCAAACTGGAAATTGCCCTGGTGAAAGGGAAACAGCTGCATGATAAACGTGCCACTGAAAAAGACCGCGACTGGCAGCGTGATAAAGCCCGTTTAATGCATAAATAAGCACGTTTGAACACAAGTGCTTGATGTAAAAATGCCTCCAACATGGGAGGCATGTTTTATTGCATCATCGAAAATCAGGCTGAGTTCTGTTTTAAGCCCACCAGATAAGCGCCAAACTTCACCGCTGTTTCCAGGTCACCTTCTGGCGGGGTGACCTCAACGCTGGCATTGTCAGACTGGGTCATTAGGCCCAGAAAGCTCGACATCCGGTTAATATCATGCGGGCTACGGCCAGTCGGCATAAACGGCAAGCCCGACCATAACATGCCATGCTGCATGGCAAATAAATTGATCTGCTGTAACACCGCCAGCTTGTCACCGCTTAAACCGCCGCCATTGGTAAAGCCAGCAGCAATTTTGCCCTGCCAGCTTCGCGCCAGCCAGCGTTTTGAAGATTGTTCCATAAACTGTTTCAGTGCCGAAGTCAGACTGCCCATATAGGTTGGACAGCCCATGACCAGAATATCGCTCTGATCCAGCACATCCCAATCGACCTCGCTCACTGCCATTAAATGTACTTCAGCTCCGGCTTTTTCGGCGCCCTGCACAATATGCTGTGCCACCTTGGCGGTATGGCCATAGGGACTATGATACACAACACAGACTTTTACTTGCGACACAGATGTTTGATCAGTAACAGACATGGAAACTTTAAAAACCCAATAATTCAGTCAAGTTTAGCATTGATCAGCGATAAAAACGAATGTTGCCATGCGTCCGGTTTTGGCCTGACGACGATAAGAATAATACTCCTCGGCCTGCCGATAGGTACACTGATCACCACCTAAAATGGTGGTTACCCCCTGCTCGGTCAGGATATAGCGGGCAATCGCATATAAATCGGCATAGAATTTTCCGGCCTGTTTCCCTGCCTGAAAGGCGCTGCTTAATGCGGGATATTTCTCACAAAATACCTGCTTTACTTCGGCCCCTACCTCAAAACACGGCTGGCTAATGGCCGCGCCTAACCAGGCCCAGGTCGGTGGGTGCTGCATGGCGGCAATGGTATTTTCAACAATACCCTGTGCCAGACCTTTCCAGCCGGCATGTAAATTGGCCACTTCAGTGCCATCCTGATTGCCCAGCACAATGGGCAGGCAGTCGGCGGTCATCATCATTAAGGCATGGCCTTTGCGCTGCGTGACCAGTCCATCGCCTTCCGGTGCATTAAAATGCAGCTCATCATTTATCACATGACACAAGGTGCTGTGAGTCTGGTTCATCCAGCTGATTGTATTAACACCGTATTCGGCCAGCTGTTCCAGTAACAGCATACGATGCTGCTGCACCCGTTCCGCTGCATCCTGCACATGCAAGGCCAGGTTAAAACCGGCCAGTTCCGGTACTTGCGCTGGCAAGGCCTGCTGATGCTGAATCCGCGTTTGCGCCACATAAACCTGTGCCGGTAATCCCTGAATAAATTGCATCTCAGCTCCTGTGTTCACTTAAAAGCGGCGTTGAGATCATACTTTCTCAACGCCGCAGAACGGTTTAATAGGCAGCGTTTTCGCTACGCAACACATCCACCAGCTGGCTGAAATCTTCCGGCCACGGCGCTTCAAACATCATGTCCTGTTTGGTACGTGGATGCACAAGCCCCAGTTTGGCCGCGTGCAGTGCCTGACGTTTAAAACCGCGCAAGGTTTCATTGAGCAGCTCGGAGGCTCCAGCCGGCACACGCACACGTGGCATATACACCGGATCGCCAATCAAACCATGACCGATATAGCTAAAATGAACCCGGATCTGATGGGTACGGCCGGTTTCCAGACGCGCCTGAACCCGGGTGAAATGCTGGAAACGCTCTTTCACGTTATAGTGCGTCACGGCATCTTTCCCGCCCGGCAATACCGTCATTTTAATCCGGTCCACCGGATGGCGCTTGATCGGCTCATCAATGGTGCCACCGGCAATAATATTGCCATACACCACCACATCATAAATCCGGTATACCGACTTGTTGGCCAGCTGCTTGCTCAGGTCAAACTGCGCTTCCAGATTTTTCGCCACCACCAGCAAACCGCTGGTGTCTTTATCAATACGATGTACCAGCCCGGCACGTGACAATTCTGCCGATTTTGGATAATGGAACAGCAAGGCATTGACCAGTGTGCCGGTAATATTGCCCGCACCAGGATGCACCACCATGCCAACCGGTTTATTAATCACTAAAATATCATCATCTTCATAGACAATATCGAGAGGGATATTTTCAGGCTGACTGTTGGTCTGTGCTTCAAGTTCAACATTTAAACTTAACAGTTCATTGCCTTCGCACTTGTACTTTGGTTTGACAGTGTTACCATTCACCAACAAATGACCATCTTTTAGCCACTGTTTCAGTTTTTCACGTGAAAAATCACTCCAGATGAGGGCTGCAACCTGGTCGATACGTTGCCCCAGATAGCTTTCATCCAGTTGAAATTGCAACGATAAACGTGTTGCAGTTGGGTCTGAAGTATGATTATCTGCATCCTCAGAATCATCAAGTAAATTGAAGTCAGTTTCAGGGATGTTGGAATTGGAAGATTGTGCTTGAGACATTTGATCATTCAGACAAAAGTGGTTTAATAGCGCAATTGTAGCTCATTGCCCGTAATAACAGAGGAATTTTTATGTCGCTACCACGTTATAAAATTACCATGCTAGCTCTTTCACTTGGCGTTGCATCTGCAATCGTGGGCTGTAGCAGTAATCCAAAAAAAGAAGTGGTCGATACAGGTCCGCAATCTAGCGAACAAGTTTATATTCAAAAAGCAGAACGAGCACTGGAACGCGGGCAATATACCGATGCTATCCAGCATCTTGAAGCATTAGAAACCTATTATCCTACCGGTGAATATGCCCAGCAGGCACAACTTGAGCTGCTGTATGCAAAATTCCAGCAAAAAGATTATGAAGGTGCAGTCGCACTGGCCGACCGTTTTATCCGGATGAACCCGCAGCATCCAAATGCTGACTATGCCTACTATGTGCGCGGCGTGGCCAATATGGAACAGAACTATGATGGTTTAATCCGTTATACCTCGTTAAAACAGGCGCATCGTGATGTCAGCTATTTAAAAGTGGCTTATCAGAACTTTGTCGATTTCATTCGCCGTTATCCATCAAGCACCTATGCTGTGGATGCTGCACAACGTATGCAGTTTATCGGGCAAGAGCTGGCAGAAGCGGAAATGAATGCGGCACGTTTTAATATTAAACGTAAGGCCTGGGTCGCCGCGGTGGAACGTTCACTCTGGGTAATCGAGCACTATCCGCAAACCCCACAGATTCCGGAAGCAATTGCCACCGCAGCCTATGGTTATACCCAACTGGGTGACCGTGCCACTGCACAACAGTATATTGACCTGTTAAAACTGAACTATCCAAATCTGGTTAAAGCCGATGGCTCTGTAAACCTGCGTGCTGCACGGAATGAAGGTAGCTGGTTGAACCATGCGACTTTAGGTATTTTTGGTCGTGAAGCACAGGCCACCACCGAACAGCAGCAAAAACTGGCCAACCAGCAGGAAGAACCACGTAGCTGGACCAACCGTTTAAGTTTTGGTTTGCTGGACCGTCCTGAAAAACAGGAAAACAGTGAAGCGGCCGAGTAAACATAATTAACATCCATGACTGTCTTAAATTTGATTTAAACATTCCATTGGATACGCGGATGTGGCAGGGATGCCACACGTTCCCCATCACAACAAGGATGTTGTGTATGGGGAACAAAGACTTTTGCCTACTTTGGGTCTTTCCAAAGTAGGAAATTCTCCATACAAAGCCCTTAACAGGCCGAATGAAAATAGAGGCCCAACACACTTAAAATAAAATTTGTCTCTTCCTTTTATTGTCCTAACATAAGTACAGCTTTGAAAAATAGCGAGTAAGGATAGAGCTTTTAACCTGTTTTTCAATTTTGCAAAATATAAAGCATACGTTACTATACTTGCCCTTTTATCTTGGCCACTTGCCTGAACACGCAAAACCGGATAGAAAGGAAACAATACACTGTAATCTCTATACCCTGTCGATCTGTTCGACCTACCGCTTAACCGACCCGATAAAAACAGTATGGCTATTCCTCAACACACGATTGATCAGATTCTGGATCGGACCGACATTGTCGATCTGATTGGTCAGCGCGTGAAACTGAAAAAAACCGGGCGGACCTATTCGGGCTGTTGTCCATTTCATCAGGAAAAAACCCCGTCTTTCCACGTTTATCGCGACAAACAGTATTATCACTGCTTTGGCTGTCAGGCCAACGGCAATGCAATTCGCTTTTTAATGGATATCGACAGCCGTAACTTTGTCGATGTCATGAAAGATCTGGCCAGTCAGACCGGTATCGAGCTGCCAAAAGACAATCAGGACAGCAAAAAACTGGTCTATAAGCGTGAGGCCAAAAAGCCGGCGCCACCGGCCAAAACCGCACCCGCGCCAGCAACACCCACACCGACCGAAACTGATCAAGTCCCTGCTGCACATTTTGATCCTTTTGAGCAGTTCCAGCCAGCAGATGATCCCTTTGCCGGTTTTGAACAATATCCGGATTTTGATCAGGAGCCGATACAGGAAGGCAACCTGTTTGATCTGCTGGAAAATGTGGCGCAGTTTTATGAACAGCAGTTACCGCACAGCCAGTCGGCACAGCAATATTTTCGCCAGCGCGGTTTAAGCGCACAGACCATCCAGTTCTGGCGTTTGGGTTATGCACCGGAAGACTGGCAACATCTGGAAAAAGCCTTTCCGCAAGATATTGAAGGTTTAAAACTGCTGGGGCTGATTCGTACCAGTGATTCCGGCCGCGATTTTGACCTGCTACGTGACCGGGTGATTTTCCCGATCCGTGATCATAAAGGGCGTGTGGTTGGTTTTGGCGGCCGTGCGCTCAATGACGAGATCAAGCCGAAATATATCAACTCGCCCGATTCTGAAGTCTTCCACAAAAACCAGCTGCTGTATGGCCTATACGAAGGCCGCAAGCAGAAAGCCCAGGACTGGCTGATGGTGGAAGGCTATATGGATGTGATTGCGCTGCAGCAATATGGCATTTATGGCGCCGTGGCAACGCTGGGGACTGCCAGTAATACCGAACACCTGAATATTCTGTTTAAGCAGAACTCACGCATTACCATTGCCTTTGATGGTGATGCCGCAGGTCAGAAAGCAGCACGACGTACGCTGGAAATTGCCCTGCCCCTGCTGAATGATGGCCGTGAACTGAAGTTTTTTGTGCTGCCGGATGATCATGACCCAGACTCGCTGATCCGCCGTGAAGGCATTGAAAATTTCCGCCGCCTGCTCGATCAGGCGCCGCTACTGTCTGATTTTGTGTTTGCGCATTTAAGTCAAAACCATGATATCAGCAAACCGGAAGGCAAAAGTCAGGTGATGGGCGAGTTAAAACAGCTGACTGAACTGTTACCGAAAACCGGCTCTTACCGTTATCTGCTGCAACAGTTTTTCCGGGAAAAACTCGGCTTTAACCGCAAATGGCAGCCACATACCAATAATGATGCCTCACTCAGCTTTAGCACCAAGGTTGATGCCGAAGAATATGTGGTGGCGATTCTGATCAACCATCCGTATTTATATATTCATTTTGAACCGTTACGCGCACTGATTCCGGCCGATCAGTTACTGGCCAAAATCCTGCAAATCTTTAACGGAATTTTTGATGAATTACCGGATGATCCAGAACTGGCCAAATACTATGTGCTAGGCGCCTGTGCTGCTTATCACTACGAATTACAGCGCATTTTACAGCAAGCCAATGTCGGCGATTACACCACTTCGCCAGAGAAAGCTGACAAGCTGGCCGAAGATTTTTCCATTAAACTGCAATACCACTTCTTGCAGCAAAAAATCCGCTCGAAGAAATTTAGCAGTATTGAAGAAATGCGTAATCTGAAACATCAGATTTATCAGATTGATAAAAAACGTTCCCTGACTTTACTTGAAGAATAAGCGGCGTTAAACACCACGCTGAACCATCACAATGGCTTAGCGTTTAGATTTACGCCGTTTGGCACTGACCTGCTGCAGTTCGCTTTGCAGCATTTCAAAGTATTCCGGATCTTCGGCTTTGGCCGCCTGACGCAGCACAATCGAGGTGGGATGCAGCAATTTCTGGGTCAAACGGTAAGAAAATTCCTGTAACACCTGTGCCGCATTTTCACCTTTGGCAATTCGCGCCATCGCCAGTTGCAGTTCTTCCTGACGTAACGTTTCACCCTGCTCACGATAAGCCTGAATGGTACTGCCGGCACTTTTGACCTTTTGCTGGGTTACCAGTTCGGTCGCCAACTGATTCACCATCACCTCGGCTTCTACCGCGGCCTGACGACGCTGTGCCAGATTCTCATCAATCACGCTTTGCAGGTCATCGACACCGTATAAATACACACCATCTAGTGATTCGACTTTCGGGTCGATATCACGCGGAACAGCCAGATCGACCAGCAACATCTGCTGGTAACGACGCTTTTTCAGCGCGGCTTTGACTTCTTTATAGCCAATCACCTGATGCAGGCTGCCGGTACAGCTGGAAATCACATCGGCGCGATGCAAATGTTCTGCCAGCTGTTCAAATTCAATAATTTCAACTTCTACCCGATGGGCAATTTCCTGGGCCAGATTTTCAGCACGGGCGCGGGTACGGTTACAGATCATGACCTTGGCCACGCCCATTTCCGCCAGATGTTTGGCCACCAGGCTGTTCATTTCACCTGCCGCCACCACCAGCACGGTTAGTTTGTCCGGATGGCTAAACACCTGTAGCGCCAACTGCGCTACCGCATAGCCCATAGACACCGCATGACTGCCGACTGCCGTTTCAGAGCGCACCCGTTTGGCCGCATAAAAGGCGTATTCAAAAATATGGTTTAAATCTTGCGAAACGGTGTGGGCATCTTTGGCCAAAGATAAGGCCGATTTGACCTGCCCCAGAATCTGCGGTTCACCGAGCATTAAGGAATCGAGGCCGCTGGCAACGCGCATTAAGTGGGTGACAGCCTGCGCATTTTCATAGCGATAAACGTGATTTTGTAGTTGTTTGACATCCAGACCATTTACCTGGGCGAGCCAGCCCAGCACCGTGTCTGCATGGTCAGACATGGCGTACACTTCAGTTCGGTTACATGTAGAAACCACCACCATGTCATTTAACAGGTGGCTCTGGCTTTGTTCGGCAAGTAATTGAGTTAACTTTTCAGGGTTAAAAGCAATTTGCTCACGCAATTCTACAGAGGCGGTTTGATGGTTGACACCCAATGCAAAGAAAGACATATCAGATCATCATTTCGCTAAATTTATGCTATTGTGCAATAACGGTGTCATAAAAAGCATTACTTGGATCAAGAAAAATTGCGTCAAACAACCAGCCGGCTTAGCGGCGCGACAATTAAGCAATATTCTACCACAATCTTACTCGTGGGTAGCATGGCTTCTAGTGCTCATATTAGAGCATCTGGAGATTTTTTCCATGCACCTACAAATCTGAATGCCATAAAACAAAGCATGGTGGCGGAATTTGCCCTCGCCTCAAATGACGTGGCCACCGCCTTACATAACTATACTGTACTGGCAATTAAAAGTAATTCAACCAGTATTAAACAGCGCGCACTGAATATTGCACTGGAACACAATGACTTAAATGCAGCTTTGGACATTGCCACCCACTGGGTGATTCAAGAACCGGAAGATGTTCCAGCCCTGTTTTATCTGGCGCATATTGCCCTGAAAGCGCATGAATATGACCTGGCCGCTGAAACCCTGGACAAGATTCTGGCCATTGATGCCACTGCCGATTTAGAACAGATTCTGGCCGGTATTGCCCCGGAGTCGCCAGAAGATCGTGAGTTTCTGATTCAGGCACTACGCACCAGCAAAGAAAAAGATAATCCCTCAATTCTGATTCTGATTGCCGGTTTAAAAGCCCAGAATGGCCAGTTAGAAGAAGCGCTGGAAACGGTCAACCGGGTGCTGCGCAAACGTCCGAAAGTGACCGGTTATATCCTGCTCAAAGCCAGCCTGCTAAGTGCGCTGCAAGACTCGAAAGCTGCCCAGGAATGGTATGCCAAATCCAGCCGCAAACATAAAAACAATCTGGAAGTACGTCTGGCTGAAGCCAAATATCTGTTAAAAACCAATCAGCCGGAATTGGCCCTGACCAAACTGGAAGCGATGCTGGAAAAATGGCCAAAGGAAGATGAAGCCCTGTTTCTGGCTGGTCTGACCAGTATTGACTTGAAGCAGTATGAAAAGGCCGAGAAATATCTGGTCGAGTTGCGTTATTCCAACCAGTATCAAAATGAAGCCTATTACTATCTGGCGGTCAATGCCGAGCGTAAACAGCATTTTGAAACCGCCAAAGCCTATTACCGTCTGGTCGATGGCAGCCTGTATACCGTTTCGCGGCGCAGCATGATCAATATTTATAGCCAGCAAAGCCGCCAGCATGAAGCCTTACGCTTTTTGACCCAGGAACGGGTCAATTATCCGCAGCACGCCAGTTTTTTATATCAGGCTCAGGCGGAAATTCTAAAGCGCATGAACAACAAGACTGCCGCCTTAAGACTGCTGGATGAAGCCATCCGCAATTTACCCGATGATCCGGAACTGCTGTATTCAGAAGTGTTGCTGCTAGACCCTTATCAGGACAAAGACAAACTGGATCGTTTACTGAAAAAGCTGTTACAGGTCGAGCCGAACAGTCCGACTTATTTAAATGCCTATGCCTATACCCTGGCGCTGCAAAACCGCCGGCTGGATGAAGCACGCCAGTATGTGGAACAGGCACTGGAATTCGCCCCGGAACAGGCCTCAATTCTGGATACTTTAGGCCTGATCAGCTATCTGCAAAATGATTTTGACACCTCTGCCCAGGTGCTGGAAAAGGCTTTTGCCTTAAGTGCAACAGTCAAAATTGGGGTCCGTTATGCCAAGGCGCTGTATATGCAGGGCAATTTGACAAAATTTAGTCAAGTTTTACAACAACTCCAACAAAAATATCCAAATGATCCGCAATTAGAACAGCTTCATTCGTTATTGTTACCGCAACACAGCCCTCAGAGTTAATACGCATGCAACTTATTTCCAAACTCAGTCTTAGTCTTGTCACGGTCAGCACCCTGGTGCTGGGTGGTTGTCAGCAGTTCACCCAACCGCAAACACCCGCAAGCCCAATGGTTGAGGCAGAAAATCAGTTTCATCTGCAAGGAAAAATCGGGGTACGCACACCACAGCAGTCAGGCAGCGCCTTTTTTAACTGGCTGCAACAGCAGGAACAGTTTGATATTGAACTAAGCGGCATTTTAGGCGTCGGTAAAACACAGATTTCCGGCCAGCCGGGACAAGTCACACTGAATAGCGCCAAAACCGGCACTATTCAGGCAGCAACAGCCGAAGAACTGCTGCAGCGGGCCACCGGCTGGCAAGCGCCAATCAGTCATATCATTGACTGGGTGCAGGCACGTCCGGCCACCACACAGGCCAAAGTCGCTTACGATAGCCAGCGTCGTCCAACCCAGTTTCTAGAAGATGGCTGGACCGTTGATTTAAGCTATAACGAACAGGCGCGTTTGCCAAACCGTTTAATTTTAAAGCAAACATTTGAATCCGGTCAGGAGAACCGTATTACAATGGTGATCCAAAACCGTTAATTTTGTGCTGTCATGATTCGTGTTCCTTCACCTGCCAAACTGAACCTGTTTTTGCATATTACTGGCCGCCGTGAAAATGGCTATCATGAACTGCAAAGCATTTTCCAGCTGATCGATCTCTACGACTGGCTTGAATTTGAGCCATTGGATACAGCCGAGATTCAGATCGACGGTTTAAATTCAGTCGATCTGGAACAGAACCTGATTTATCGGGCGGCGCAGATCTTAAAACCTTTTGCCCAAGCGCCGACCGGTTTAAAAATCCGGCTGGACAAACAGATTCCTATGGGTGCCGGACTTGGTGGTGGCTCATCCAATGCCGCCACCACCCTCATTGTGCTGAACCAACTGTGGCAATGTGGACTCAATTCTGAGCAGCTGGCCGATTTAGGGGTGCAACTGGGCGCAGATGTGCCGATTTTTGTCCATGGCCGCAATGCCTGGGCAGAAGGTATTGGTGAACACTTAACATTCATAGACTTAGAACAAAAACAGTACATAGTGCTAAAACCTGACTGTTTTATCAGCACTCAACTGCTTTTTTCACAAAAAACGTTGACAAGAGATACGAAGCCATCTAAATTTTGCGCCTATCAGTTGAAGCCATCTGATTTCGGAAACAACTTTGAGCCACTGGCCAGAGCCTTATATCCTGAAGTCGATGAAGCCATGCAATATCTGGATCAGTTCGGAGTTGCCAAGCTTACAGGTACAGGTGCCTGTGTTTTTATTGAAGTGACTTCAGAAATGAAGATTGATGAGATTCTGGCTCAGGCACCATGTAAAGCTTACCTGGTCCACAGTTTAGCCGAATCACCATTAATTCATTTCAAAGTTGAATAGGGGTATCGCCAAGTGGTAAGGCAGCGGGTTTTGATCCCGCCATCCGTTGGTTCGAATCCAGCTACCCCTGCCATTTTTCACCTGTAGATGTACTGTATTAGGGGTATCGCCAAGTGGTAAGGCAGCGGGTTTTGATCCCGCCATCCGTTGGTTCGAATCCAGCTACCCCTGCCATCTTACAGTCATCAAATTTAGGGGTATCGCCAAGTGGTAAGGCAGCGGGTTTTGATCCCGCCATTCGTTGGTTCGAATCCAGCTACCCCTGCCATTTTCTCGAAAAAGACAGAGCATTGGTTTGCTGTTCTGCTGTTAATTTACCTTGACATCGACCAGCAAAAATATTAAAGTTCTGCCGCATTAGGGGTATCGCCAAGTGGTAAGGCAGCGGGTTTTGATCCCGCCATTCGTTGGTTCGAATCCAGCTACCCCTGCCATCTATTTTCATACATTCCAACCGCCAAGGGTGCTTCATGCCCAATCTTGTCGTTTTTAGTGGAACTGCGCATCCACAATTCGCCCAAAAAGTCGTAAGCCATCTTCACATTCCTTTAGGTGCTGCCTCAGTCGGTCAATTTTCTGACGGTGAAATTGCTGTAGAAATTACCGAGAATGTACGTGGTAAAGACGTTTTCATCGTTCAGCCTACTTGTGCCCCAACCAATGATAACCTGATGGAAATCCTGGTGATGGCAGATGCATTGCGTCGTGCAAGTGCTGGCCGTATCACTGCCGTGATTCCTTATTTCGGTTATGCCCGTCAAGATCGTCGTCCTCGTTCAAGCCGTGTGCCAATTACTGCAAAAGTGGTTGCAGATATGTTGACCACTGTCGGTATTGACCGCGTGGTGATGATTGACCTGCACGCTGACCAGATTCAAGGTTTCTTCGATATTCCTGTAGACAACATTTACGGTACGCCAGCGCTGCTTGCTGACTTACGCCAGCAGTCACACGACAACCTGATGGTGGTTTCACCTGACGTGGGTGGTGTCGTACGTGCCCGTGCTGTTGCCAAGCAAATGGGGGATATCGACCTTGCGATCATTGATAAACGTCGTCAAAAAGCCAATGAATCACAAGTGATGCATTTGATTGGTGATGTGAAAGATCGTGACTGCGTCATCGTGGATGACATGGTCGATACCGCAGGTACCCTGTGTAAAGCAGCAGATGCACTCAAAACTTTTGGTGCGCGTAAAGTGGTTGCTTATGCTACTCACCCGGTGCTGTCTGGTAAAGCGATTGAGAACTTAAAGAATTCTGTGATTGATGAACTGGTTGTTACTGACACCATTCCATTATCAGAAGAAGCTCAAAACCTTGGCAAGATTCGTCAGGTTTCAGTCGCAAGCATGGTTGCTGAAACAATTCGTCGTATTAACAACGAAGAATCTATTAGCGCAATGTTCGACTCTTATCTATAATAGTGCGCTAAATTTTCAAAAGCCCTGCTTTATGCAGGGCTTTCTATCACCAGATCGGTCGCAGGTCTGGTTTATTTAACCTGAAATAGGATGTCTATCATGGCAAACTTCGTATTAAACGCTCAAGCGCGTGAAGCAGCTAACCAAGGGAAAGGTGCGAGCCGCCGCCTTCGTCACGCTGCTCAAGTTCCAGCTATCATTTATGGTGGCGACGCTGAGCCAGTAGCAGTAACTTTAGAACTTCGTGAGCTTGTAAAAGCTTTAGAAAGCAATGCTTTCTTTGAAGAAGTTGTAGAAATCAAAGTAGGCGACAAAGTTGAAAACGTGAAAATCCAAGCGTTACAACGTCACCCTGCTAAAAACACACCAATGCACGCTGACTTCAAACGCGCATAAGTGTTAATGGTGTAAATTAGTGTCAAATATTTCACTGATTGTTGGTTTGGGCAACCCAGGTGCTGAGTATGCCCAAACCCGCCATAATGCAGGCTTCTGGTTTGTTGAACGCCTTGCAGATCAATATGGCATCTCTTTAAAAGCTGATCCGAAATTCAAAGGCATCAGCGGTCGCGGTAATATTGAAGGTCAGGACGTTCGTCTGCTATTACCAACAACCTTTATGAACCGTTCCGGTCAAAGTGTTGTGCCCTTCGCCAAATTCTATCAAATCGCACCTGAAGCCATGCTGATTGCCCATGATGAACTGGATATGAATCCGGGGATTATTCGCCTGAAAACTGGCGGCGGTCATGGTGGTCATAATGGTTTACGTGACATCGTTCCACACACCGGTCCAAATTTCCACCGTTTACGCATTGGTATTGGTCATCCGGGGTCTAAAGAACGTGTTTCCGGTCATGTGCTCAGCAAAGCCCCAAGCCAGGAACAAGGCTTGATGGACGATGCCCTCAGTCACGCGCTGTCTCGCATGAAATTACTGGTCAATGGCGAGATTCAGCAAGCCATGAACCAGATTAATGCCTATAAACCCAACGAATAACCTAATAATTGTTGAACAATCCTGCTTGCCATCTGGCAAAATTGGGCGCAAAATGCGCTCGTCGGCTGATTCGGTCGCAGTGATTGATTCAACCATAAGATAAAGATCTTAGGTCCACTAAGGAGACGCTAGCCATGCTATCTCGTTTATTAAAATGCAAAATTCACCGTGCTTTCGTGACACATGCGGAACTTCATTATGAAGGTTCATGTGCAATTGATGGCAAACTTATGGATTTAGCTGGCATTCGCGAATACGAAGAAATTCACGTCTGGAACGTGACCAACGGCAAACGCTTTACCACTTATGCGATTCGTGGTGAAGACAATTCAGGCATCATTTCAGTTAATGGTGGCGCAGCACATCAGGCAGATGTCGGCGATATTATCATTATTGCGACTTTCGGTGATTTCACTGAAGTAGAAGCCAATGCGCATAAACCACGTCTGGTATATGCCAACCCGGACAACACCGTGAGCCACACCGCCAACTGTATTCCGGTACAAGTCGCTTAAGACCTAAGATCATCCTACGAAAAAGCCCGCACATTGCGTAATGCCAGTCAGTTAAGCAAATATTAGAAAAATGTAGTAAAAATGAGTGTATGTAAATACGCTCATTTTTTTATGTCTTTATCTGAACATTTAGAATCCACTCTTGAACATTCTCTCCCATCACTCAACCATTTTTGTGAACTTATTGATTTAAATTGGATTGAAACATCTCTGCATCAAACAGGTAAGGCATCGATCAGAAGGAGAAAATTACCTGCTGAGCACGTGGTTTGGCTTGTTCTTGGGCTTGCCTTGTTTCGCAATCAACCCATCAGCT
>NZ_VPBE01000060.1:0-4791 GCF_013418895.1 Acinetobacter sp. YH12116
GATATAAACCAACAGGCAAGAAAGCAGACACGGCAAAGCATAAGCGGATCTTAGAACTGGCAGCACTTGGCAGCATGACAAAAGACGAAATAGCCAAAGCGGTAGGCGTGGGCGTTGCTACTGTTTATCGAGTATTAAAAGCAGGGTGATGCTTATCACTTCAGGAACGCTTTAAGACCACGATCTAACCGATCAAACAAGCCACGTTTTTTAGGTTGTTGCATCGTGTCATTTTGCAATGTTGCATCATGTTGCTTTGTGACGTTGCTATTTGCTTCATACGGCGTTTCATCATGTTGCATGGCTTGATCTATGGGCGTTTCAGTATCGTTGCATGTTGTTGCTTCAGGACGTTGCGCGGACGTTTCAGGTGCAACAAGTAGCCTTTGCAAGTGGTCAATCTGAGAATCTTTTTGCTCAAGTTGTTTCGTCAATAACTCGACCTGACTTTTTAATATGTTGATCACTTCCCTATCGTTTGCATTACTGGCAGGCGGTTCTATAGATTGCTTTACAGGTGCAGGCGGTTCACCAAAGACGCGGATCACTTCAGCAAGATCAAACAGGCCATTACTCAAGCGCGACAGCTTGCCATTGCTTACAGCCCTATAGATTGTGGTTCTATTGACGTTAAAGCGTTTAGACACTTCAGTTAGGGAGAGTTGAGCCATATTTTTTCTGTTTTATTGCAATCCGTGTCAATATATTATCATCCATAAAATCAATTAAATAGAAAGCAATAATTGCTTTAAAACTCTATATAATTGTGTACTATAGGACACATAGATTTAGATTTTCATATATCTAAAAACAAAAAAAACCGCATTGGCGTGCGGTTCGTTTGCAGATCCTAAGATCTAAATTTATTTGCTACTGTTCAGTTTTCGCAGACAAGACAGGAAGCATAAGGGTTATGTTATTAATAACATGATGACATTGTATCTTGATAATAATATCAGCGCAATAGCTTATGCTTTAAAACTAGAACAGTAGCCCTTTGATTTTTTAAAGAATTAATGAGGTTACACATGCACCAATTACAAAACACCATCACAGCCCCGCAAATTGCTAAAATTATCAACCGCCGTACTATCACTGTGCAGCGTTGGGCAGAATCAGGAAAGCTACCCAAGCCTATTTGCCGTTTCGGTATAACTTACGTTTGGGACAAGTCCGAAGTATTTAAAGCCCTTGAAAGTCTAGGATACCTAACAGCCTCGAATGATGCGCTTTATAGCGAAAATCAGGAGGCTCAGAAATGAAAAAGGACTTCCACCGTTTACACAATGAAAGCCCCCTAGACAAGACAGATTATAGCACAGAAATATTAAAACAATGGCTTGTTGAAAACACTAGGACGCCACGACTCCCAATTAATAAGCGATCTATTCTAGGCAGCCTAAACATTGAGAATGCCCAGCCATTTTTAGAGGTTAGTCAGTTTGTTACCCTTGAGGGTAAAGACCTTTTAGAAAGTGGCTTGGTATTGCTTCAATACGATAAAACACTAAGCAACCTTGTAGGCTTGGCGGTTCAGGATGCAGATAGAAAAGCCGTTTATATTGGTCAGCGAGGCACAACGGCGTTCAATATTGAGCAAAGCATAAGAAAGGATCTTGTTCTTTGTTCAACAAATACAAGCCTTGCAATCAAAGCAGCAGAAACAGGCTATCAAGTTGCATTGTCAGACTATGAAACGCTTCACAGTTGTTTAAGTGATGATGTAATTCTTTTAGATTGTAGTGATCTATTTACAGGCAAAACGCTTGCAGAGCTTACAGCTAAAGAAATGCGCCGTTTGATTGATGACGCGTATCGAAAGGAAAAAGAGAGATCATTAAAAGCCCAGCACATCTATTCACTTGCTGAAATCAAACACTCAAGCGATAAGACAGCAGCAGAAATACTAGATCAATTAAACAAAGAGCAAGATCCCTTTAAATGCGCCCAGCTTGCCTATGCTTACACGTTTAAGACTTTGCCTAACATTCCATACAAGGAAAGTTTAAAGGGCGTCAGAGCTAAACTAGAGGGCAAATTAAACGGCGTTATGCTGGATCTTATTCTTGATTGCGCCCAGTGGATTTTAGATAGAAACAAAGAGCAGGCATTAAAGGCCATAACAATTCATGACACTAAGCAGCACAGACATTTAGTTATCAATAATTTTGATGAATTAAACGACCTGAATTATAAGGGCGTGATTTTAGTTAAAGCACCGACTGGCATGGGCAAAACTCAGAAAGTAGGCAAGCCGTTTGCTGAATGGTGTCAAAGCAACAATTACACATTCTTATCCGTTGCTCACTTGCGAAGCCTTATATCTGAATTGAGCAGCAGGCTTAATACTTCACACTATGAAGATGAAAAGGAAACATACAAGCTGGCGAAGAAAGCAGGGATAGAAGCGCAAGGCTTTATTGATTCACTATCCGTATGTTTACCAAGTCTTTTAAGTGATGCTTACAGCAAGTTTATGAGCAATGTTCGTCATGTTTTTATTGATGAAATCACTCAAGTTTTAAACGTGTTTGCTTCAGAGAAAGTTTTTAGCAGCACCGATGTAGAGCAAGTTTTTTTATTCTTTAAAGACCTGATAGCAAAGGCTGAATGTTTGATTGTGGCAGATGCCAATATAAATCAGCAGACAATTGATTTTATTGAATCATGCAGACCTAATGAGCGTTTTAATATCGTAGAGATCAAGCCAAAGAATGAGCATAAGAAAGCATGGCTTTATGAAAGTGACAAAGAGCTTACAGGCAAGATCCTGAATGACGTTATTGCCCTAAATAAAAAGGTTTGGATTACTTGCGACAGCCCAAAGCAAGGCCGTTTGCTTTACGAGTTGTTTAGCAGTAGAGGGATAAAGGCGCGATTGATTTTAGGGCAAGATCATAAAATAAAAGGTTCAGCAGAATTTTTAAAAGACGTGTCGAATGAATCCCTAAAATATCAAGTTGTCATTGCATCCCCAGCGATTAGCTCAGGCGTATCAGTTGAACACGTAGAGCCTTACTTTGATTATGTAGCAGGGTTCTTTTGTGGTACGTCAGTAAGATCAGCAGACGCTTATCAGATGCTTGGCCGTGTACGTTATGCCAAAGAATTTCATCTATCCTTATCTCATAAAAGCAGCACCGTTATTTCGCATGAAAACGTCATTGCAGCAAAGCAGGCAGTAGCAGAGCTAGAGGGCGGCAAAGTTGAAGTAACAGGCCTTACAAAACATTTAGAACGCATTGCAGAGTATGACAGCAAAGATAGCAATAACTTTGCAAATAACCTCTATTACATGCTTGAGCATTATCACTTTGAAATTATGCGCGCCGTTTATGCTTATGATCCGACACTAGACCTCGCAGGGATCAGAAAGGAATTAAACGAAGCAGACAGACAAGGCATTTTAAATGCTCAGGCGATTACAGCAGAACAGGCGGACAAGTTTAGACGTAGCGATTACTTAGAGAGATCCGATTATTACGCATTGAAAGCCTATGATAAGCGCATGTATTTGAATATGCCCTATGACGCTAAATTAACAGAGCAGCACCTAGAGATTAATGTAGCCCAGTTAAAGCGATTAAATGCCTTTTGTGGACGCTATGAAGCAGCAACAGACAAAAGCAGGGATATATCACTTAGAAACTTTACTGAAGCCACAGCAAAGCTATACAAGGATGCTTTTAGTTGTATTGATTTTAAAGGCGGTGCAGCTTATGACGAAGCAGCAGCAAGGCAGATCCTAGACCATATAGAGCCGTACAGGTTGAAGCTGGCAGCTATTGGCGCGATCCCTAAAGTTTTTGGATGCGATAGGTACAAGCGCAAGAAATCAGCAATCAAAGAGCTAAATTCTATTTTTACTTATATCGGTATCAGTCAAAAGCGGATCAATAATCCATACAACAGGACAGAAAGACAGGCCACTATTGGACACATGCCGCATAATTTATATAGCAATTATGGGGGGAAGTGTCCGTTAAGCGGTGACAAAGTTTATTTAATTGATGAACAAAACTTAGAACAACAACAGCATTTAGCAGAGATCCATACAGTGAAATCAAACGCTATCGAGCTGAAAACGGTATCAGATCAGGTACAGGACAAAGAGCCGAGCAATGAAAGCCCATATTTTGCGGATATGCCAAGCAATGCAGGCTTTTATGCAATAGATCCCGATGACGACTATTGGCGGACAGGGACAAGCTAACTGGACACATTGAGCCTTTTTTCTATAGGAACTGATTAGCCTAAGTTGATTTGCTTAGGCTACTTCCACCTCTATAAAGAGTTTTTACATGAATGACTTAACGCTACTCAATTCAGATTTGGATTTAGATTTAACGCTACTAGATGATGAAGCATTTGCAGCCGATCTAGTGGCATTTGCTGAAAAGCTAGAACAACAATGGCATGAATTACTAGCAGAACAGTCAAGACTTCCACCACTATAAAAAAGAGAGTTTTCGGCTATCTTATAGATTCCAATAAAACCATTGAACAGAGTTTTCGGATAGGTACGCGCGCGGACTTGATAAAACTTGATAAAACCTGACAAAACCTGACATTTCTGTAGTCCATAAAAAAGGGATCTAGCATCCTGAACGTGTAATTTTTCGACCCCATAAAAAAGGATCTAGCAGCCGTTCTAATCGGGATTAGATTTTTCTGACATCTAGCACGGCGTAGCTATTGCCGACATCCCCAAAATTGGGGAGATCAAAAGCCTATCATTGGACTATACCCAAAAGATAAGTGATAAATAGCAATATAATTCTATCATTAGAC
>NZ_VPBE01000061.1:0-4753 GCF_013418895.1 Acinetobacter sp. YH12116
TTCAAATGGCGATTCAGCGTTTAATTGGTTTTGGGAAAAAAGAAGAGTTTAAGGAAATTTTGGCAATTTTAAGAAAGCAGAATCCTGATAGGATAAGGGTTCTGTGAAATTTGTCGTGTACAGAGAATAATATTAATAAAAAATAAGGATAAATTTATGGAAAAAACTTTTATGGAAGCAATGGATTTTAGACATGCTTGTAAAATATTTGATGAGACAAAAAAGATAAAAGATGAAGATTTAAACTATATTTTAGAAGCAGGGAGAAAATCTCCTAGCTCTTTTGGGCAAGAGCCATGGAAGTTTTTGGTAATTACAAAAGTATAGCCTGAATTAGCCCTCGATTTTACATCTTGGAACCATGGCCCCCCCCTTTTTTAGGAAAAGGATGACCTTCGGTCTCTCTATTTAAAGGAAATCTTCACGCCTTTTTGTCGGATTCGGCTGAAATTTACGGGACGGTCTTATTTAAGAATGTATGGCTTAATGTTGCGAAAGAAGTTGATTTCCTCCCAATGGTTTTTAAAACCCTGCTTTATAATATCCTCTCTTATTGACCATAAGTACTCTTTTAGGTATATCGTCATTTGGTGCGCTTCATCAATTATATTAGGTGCAGACAGCGAAATGGCATTTTCTTTTCGCTGTACCTCTGAGATAATATGATTTAATGAAGATACCATTTCGTATTTAGTTTACAATATTTCCTTTTATAAAAGAAAATTGCGTAGTATGATTATTAAAAAACACCAAAAGATGTTATTCAAAGAACACATTGATATTAGCTTCAATCTCTAAACCGTTGATTTGGAAATACATAATACCCTATTTGTTCATTCTTTTGTTATTTGTTGTATGTTGCGTTATTCCATCAATAATTTTATTCCAATCTTCGAAATGTAGTTCGTGTCCGGTTCCATCAAGCGTTATTAGTTTTGAGCCGTTTATCTTTTCAAGTAAAACTGCTGAATTCTTAAAATGCCATATTTTATCGTCCGTTCCGTGTACAATTAAGGTTGGCTGATTGATTTCGCTCAATCTGTTCCAGTATTCTTCACCACCTTGCAGTGCCGCATGATTGAACATACTTATATAGTTATTAGCTCTTTTAAATTCGGCTCTAATCAGTTTTTCACTTCTTTGTTTGTCAAATTGTTTCCTGCCGCTCATCAATTCAGCACCTTGAATTAAATAATTTGCCACACTGTCTTCATTTGTCCAATCTACGGTTTCAGCTTTTCCGTGAAAATCTAAAATACGCGTATCCATTTCAGGAATTGTGGGGTCTGAGTCGCCCCAAGGACCTGATGAGATTAGTGTTATTGAACTTACCCTGTCGGCATATTTTATTGATGCTATTTGAGAAATCAGTCCGCCCAGTGAAATTCCCACAAAATTGGCTTTGACTATTTTATAGCCGTCCAAAATTGAAATAGCATCATGGGTTAAGTCAACAATATCATAGGGGGTTGAACCCGGTTCGTAATTAGTAGATTTTCCTACGTCCCTATTGTCGTAGCGAATAACAAAAAATCCCTTTTCAGATAGTTTCTGGCAAAATTCAGCATCCCAATACAACATGGATACCGTTGCTCCCGCAATCAAGAGTATTGCCGGATCTTTTTCACATCCAAAACTTTCGATAAAAAGTCTTATTCCGTTTTTTTTAACTATTTTCTCTTTCATTTCCTCGCCTTTCTGTTTTATAGATTCATTAGTTTTTGGAACGAAAAGTCGAGGCTGAACATTTCCGTTTCGTTTATTATTGATTCTGCCTGTGCTTCTCTTCCATAAGCAAACATTTGCTGTTCATAATTTTCAATAGCCTCTTCAATGCTGTTAAATTTCCCATTGGTCAGATTATCCGACAATATCAAGGCATCCATCAACCCACTGTTTACGCCTTGTCCTGCAAAAGGAGGCATCAAATGAGCAGCATCTCCAATCATCGTTATGGGTAATGGACGCTTACTTTTCCAAGACTTATCTAAGGGAAATAGATTTAAAACCTTTGAAAGTAAGTGTATTAAAGGAGATTTTAAAAGATTACAACTCTTATTCAAATAAAAATTTACTTGATTTTTATTTGCTAAGTGGTGGAGTTGCAAAATATATAGAACTATTTATCTTAAACAGTAGTTTTGATTTAAAATCTATGATAGATACAATTATTGATCCAAACTCAATATTTTTGGAAGAGGGAAAAAATAGACTTATTGAAGAGTTTGGAAAAGAGTATGGAACATATTTTTCTATTTTAGCTTTAATCTCTGATTCAAAAACATCAAGAAGTGAAATAGAATCAATTTTGGAAAGAAATATTTCAGGACATTTATCACGACTTGAAAATGACTATAACATCATAAAATCAATTAAACCAATAAATGCTAAACCAAACTCAAAAGTACAAAAATATGAGATAGTTGATAATTTTTTATCCTTTTGGTTTAGATTTATTTTTAAATACCAATCACTAATCGAAGCTGAAAATTTCGATAGATTAAAAGAGATTATCTATAGAGATATCTCAACTTTTCAAGGAAAATTCCTTGAAAAACTTTTTGTGGAACTCTTAAAAGAGAAACAAACTTTCACTTCTATTGGCTCATATTGGGAGAGAAATAATCAAAATGAGATAGATATAGTTGCTATCGATGATATTGATAAGAAACTTCTAATTTGTGAAGTAAAACTAAATGAAAAACGGATAAACTATCAGGCTTTAGTTTTGAAATCTCAAAAATTAATTCAAGAGTATAAAGATTATGAGATAGAGTATAGGCTTTTATCGATAAAAGATATTTAAAATTAGAAAAACAGATAATAGCTGGTGCTAGAGTGGTTGCTAGGGTAATTACTCTAATTTCAAGTTGTTGCAAGTGGTTTTTGCAAACTTTGTATAAAGCCTTAATCGATATAAAAGTTAAGTTTGATTATATATAATTGTTGAATAATTTAAAAGGAGTACAAAATGAAAAAAGTTTTAATTTTAAATGGACACCAATATTATGAAAATGTTGCAAAAGGTGAATTAACTGAAAAGATTTTAGAAAAAGCGACACAATTTTTCAAAGAAAATAACTTTCTTATAAAATATACAAATATAGATAAGGGTTACGATATAAAAGAGGAGTGTGAGAAGTTTGAGTGGGCTGATTATGTGTTGTTTCAATATCCTGTTTATTGGATGGGTGTTCCTTGGATTACAAAAAAATATTTCGATGAGACTTTTACTCAAGGAAGACACTATGCAAACGACGGAAGAAGCAAAAACGATGATAGCAAAACTTATGGAAGTGGTGGATTACTAAAAGGCAAAAAATATATGCTAAGCTTGACATATAATTGTCCAAAAAGTGAGTTTAACAATCCTGATGGTTTTTTTGATGGATTATCACTAGATGAAGCAAATGTTGCTACTCATAAAACTTTTCAATTTGTTGGATTAGAACCTTTAAAACTTACTCTATGCATGATATTTTTAAAGGAGATTTGGATTTAAATAAAGAGTTAGCTAAATTTGAAGATACTTTAAGAGAGAATTTTAAGTTTAGTGTATATATAATTTGATATATTTAATTTAAGGAGCTATAATGAGTTTATTATTAAACAAAGGTAAAATAGGTGATTTGGAACTAAAAAATAGAGTTGTAATGCCACCTATGTGTATGTATAAAAGTGATAATAGTGGAGAATTAAAAGATTTCCATATGTTTCACTATACTTCAAGAGCAATGGCTGATGTTGGTTTAATTATTGTTGAACCAGCATCAGTTGAGCCAAAAGGAAGAGTTTCATCTTTTGAATTAGGACTTTGGGATGATTCTTTAATTGAAAATCATAAAAAAATGAATGAGAAGTTACACTTATTTGGAGCAAAAAGTTCTATACAATTAGCTCATGCAGGAAGAAAATCTGAAGTTGTTGATGATATTTGTGTAGCTCCAAGCTCAATTGCTTTTAGTCAAAAATCACCATATAAAGTTCCAAAAGCGTTAAGTCTTGAAGAGATAACAAAAATAAAAGAGTTGTTTGTAAATGCTGCAATTAGAGCCGAAAAAGCAAATTATGATTCAGTAGAACTTCACGCTGCTCATGGATATTTGTTGTGTGAATTTTTATCACCTTTAACAAATAAAAGAGATGATATTTATGGTGGAAGTTTAGAAAATAGGTGTAGATTAGTAATTGAAACTGCAAAAGAGATAAAAAATAGGGTAAAATTACCCCTTATTGTTAGAATTAGTGCTGATGAATGGATGCAAAATGGATGGAATATAGAAGACTCTATTTATTTATGTAAAGAGTTAGAAAAAGTTGGAGTTGATTGTATTCATGTTTCAAGTGGTGGAAATATAGAAAATCCAGATAAGATACCAAAAATTGAACCATTTTATCAAGCTAATTGGGCAAAAGAGATTAAAAAAAGTGTAGATATTCCTGTTATTGCTGTTGGTTTAATAACAACAGCAAAAGAGGGTGAATATCTTCTTGAAAATAGTTTTTGTGATTTTGTTGCATATGGAAGAGAGTTGCTTAAAAATCCAAATCTTGTATTTTATGCTGCAAATGAACTAAACGAAAAAGAGAAAATTAATAGCTCTTATGCAAGAGCATTTTTAAAATAATATTCTCTGTACACGACAAAAATAGATAACTCATTGAAATAATGTCACAATAATTGTTTTCTAACGACGAATACTATGACACATCTCAATGAGTTATATCTTATCTTAAACAAATCTCTAAAATG
>NZ_VPBE01000062.1:0-2523 GCF_013418895.1 Acinetobacter sp. YH12116
TTAAGTTCTTTATCCGACATAGACACCAACATATCAAACCGTCCGCTAAGAAAATTGCAAAAGTGCATATTCTAAAAGCGGACATTTTTACTTTGGAGAAACCGGACATTTCTATTTTGGAGTTACATTTTGACTTCGTATAAGAGATTTTATGTTAAATAGATATTAAGAACATTTTGAGAATCAAAGAATAATGCTTACATTTTTAGAAATTCAACGTAAGGTTGATCAAATTTGTGAAAAAATTGGGCTGGAAAAAAAAAGAGTTTGGCCCGCAGTTCAGAATGATGGAGCTCCATATGTATTAATCCATGAAAATAAATATTGGTATATTTCTGAAGAAAGAGGAGAAGTTTTTTTTGAAAAAACAACTAAGGATTTTGAAGAGTTGCTTTATTGGATAATGGATAATTTTATATCTAGCTATTCGTTTGAGTTTGAACTTAAGAATAGAACTAGAGGACAAGATTCCCGTCGACTCGCTTTTTCAAAACAAATTGAACTTTTTGGTTTAATCAGTGATCAATGGAAAGTAAAAAAAGAAAATGAGATAAAAAAAGTATTGGAAACAGCTCCTTTTAGAGATGTTTGATTTATAAATATTTATTTTCAAGAGAATTAAAATATCTATGGAATTTCGCATAACAGCCATTATGTTAAATATCTATTCAAGTAACATTATTCTGACTTCATTAGCTACTTGATAAAAAAATTCAGAAGTTTCTTGATCTAAAGGCTCTATTTCTCTAGCTGTTTGAACACCAATAATAATTGACTCTAATTTTGATTTATCTATGTCACCCGTATTTTCACAAGAAATAAGATATTTAAGTTGCTTCCTAATCGATGATGTAACCTCTAAATCTGGAAATTTTTGAGATAAATTTTCACAATGCTCTAAGGCAACTTTAAATAATTCAATCCTTTTCATAGTCACTATTAATAATTAAATATTTCTAAAATTAACATAATACACCTTATACGCAGTCAAAAATGGGAGCCTAAGCTCCCATTTTTATTGATGATTTTTTAATTCTTTTAGCATAGCATCCCGTAAGATTTCATTCATACGTGTTTGATAACCTTTCCCTTGTGCTTTGAACCAAGCAAGTACATCAGCATCTAAACGAATGGAAGTCTGTTGCTTCACTGGGCGGTAAAATTGATTTTGGCGTACAGCATTACTCCAGTCGGCAACTTCAGGAATATCTGATAGATCTAGCTTATCGTCAGGAACTGTTCCCTTAGCAAGCAAGTGTTCAATTTCAGCATCTTGCTTGTCGCTGAATTTTTCATTCAGCTCTTTGCGTGAGTATCTAACCATGCTCATATTTATCTCGCTCTGCTTTAGTTACCTGTCTTGCACTAATGATTCGTATGATTTCACAGTCATCTTCATCAAAGATGGTGTGAGCTACTAAGAGCATTAGTACGCCTTTTACTTTCCCAATGGTCTGCCAACGTTCTTCACCATCGGTATGTCTGTCCTGAATTGAGATCCTCAGTGGATCATCAAAAACAAGGCTTGCCGTTTCGAAAGAGACATCGTGCTTTTTCTGATTCTTTCGATTCTTTGCCTCATCCCATTCGAAATACTGTTTCATAAAAAACATTCAAATTTGTATATACAATAATGTATCACAAAATTATATCACTCAAGTTGAGAAGCGTAATTTTTAGTCAAAATTATTGGCAAAAACTATCAAAATCGCTCATAAAAAAGCCGACTTGTTTCAAAATCGGTTTTTTGGGCATTTTTGGATTTTTCTTGTTTTATTAAGTATCTGATATTTATATTAATATACAAATGTATTGCGTATAACCACCATTATGTTAAATAGAGATAAGACATACTCTAATTTTAGAGTTTTCTTTTAGGTATGATATAAAAATATACAAGCCTAACAGTTTAGTTTAAAGGTTAAAAATTGAATAAATTAACAAATATTTTTATGGCTTTAGGAGTTTGCCTTTCAATGGAAACATTTGCAGAACCTGTTTTTTCTAATGATTTATTAGCGAAAGCAGAAAATGGAGATACTTCTGCTCAGTTAGAATTAGCCGAGATTTATCTATATGGTCATGGTGTTGATTCAGATGAAAATCAAGCTGAAGTTTGGGCTCTTAAATCAGCAGAAAATGGAAATGTAGCAGCAATGTTTTGGTTAGCTGATGGATATGTTACCTATGCTAGATTAATGGAAGATGATGACAAAAACGATTCTTTAGAACATTTCCAAAAAGCTTTTAAGTGGTTTCAGAAAGCCTCAGAAAATGGCCATTCTGAATCAATGGTTGAGTTAGCTTGTCAACGGCATTCTAAAATTGACCCCTTTTACCTTACAAATGGCGAAGTAAAATTGACCCCTTTGATCTCGTATTAAGTTTCAACCTGAGGCTGAATCCCAATTCTTTTTTTATCCTTCAAACGATAACTCTCACCCGATATTTGTACCACATGACAGTGATGTAATAGCCGATCTAACATCGCAGCGGTCAACGTGACATCATCCGCAAATGACT
>NZ_VPBE01000063.1:0-2444 GCF_013418895.1 Acinetobacter sp. YH12116
AGTCATTTGCGGATGATGTCACGTTGACCGCTGCGATGTTAGATCGGCTATTACATCACTGTCATGTGGTACAAATATCGGGTGAGAGTTATCGTTTGAAGGATAAAAAAAGAATTGGGATTCAGCCCCAGGTTGAAACTTAATACGAGATCAAAGGGGTCAATTTTACTTTGCCATTTGTAAGGTAAAAGGGGTCAATTTTAGAATGCCGTTGACAGTTGTAATAATCAATGGTGCACGTACAGCAACAGGTAGTTTCCAAGGCTTATTATCAAGTCTAGATGCTTCTGATTTAGGGGCAGAAGTAATTAAGGAAGCTATTATTCGATCAGGAATTCAACCATCTGATATTAACGAAGTTATCATGGGTTGTGTTCTCTCTGCTGGCTTAAAACAAGGCCCTGCCCGTCAGGCAATGCGTAAAGCTGGCTTACCAGATTCAGTTAGCGCTGTCACTATTAACAAACTATGTGGCTCAGGCATGAAATCTGTTATGCAAGCATCAGACATGATTCTTGCTGGAAGTGCAGATATCATCGTAGCAGGTGGTATGGAGTCAATGTCTAATGCCCCTTACATTCTCACCAAAACTCGTACTGGTTACCGTATGGGGCATGGAGATATTAAGGATCATATGTTCCTTGATGGCTTAGAAGATGCTGAAACAGGTCGATTAATGGGCTCCTTTGCTCAAGATACTGCAAATGTAAAAGGTTATACCCGTAGCCAAATGGATGAGTTCGCTATTCGGTCTCTAAAACGTGCCCAAATTGCAATTAATCAAGGTTATTTTAAAAATGAAATTGTTCCTATTACCATTTCCAATAAAAAAGGTGATAGAAATATAGATCAGGATGAACAACCATTAAATGCAAAATTAGATAAAATTCCAACACTAAAGCCTGCATTTTCTATAAATGGTACTATTACTGCCGCTAATACTAGTTCAATCTCTGATGGAGCCTCAGCCCTAGTTCTAATGTCAAATGACATTGCGCAACAAAAAAATTTACAGCCTCTAGCCAAAATTGTAGCTACCGCTTCTAATTCACAACATCCTTCTGAATTTACTCTCGCTCCAATTGGTGCTATTTCTAAAGTTTTAGAAAAAGCAAATTGGGAAGTTAAAGATATAGATCTATGGGAAATTAATGAGGCTTTTGCAATGGTAACCATGTGTGCTATTGATCATTTCAAATTAGATTCAGCAAAAGTAAATATATATGGTGGAGCTTGTGCGCTTGGACACCCTATAGGCTCTTCAGGTTCTCGTATTATTTTGTCTCTAATTCATGCATTAAAACGTACTGGAGGGAAAAAAGGAATTGCAACGCTTTGTATAGGTGGTGGTGAAGCTGTTGCTATTGGATTAGAAATTAAATAAATTTCTAACAAATTAGATACCTGTTGTAATCCCCTTTTTCAGGATTACAACTCATCTATAGTTTCCTTTAGATATTTTAAAAATTGAAATAATTCGTCTTTTTTTCTTTCATCTAATCCTGATAATAATTTTTCTTCACGTTGCATACTAAAATCATAAACTTGGTCATGTAGAGAACGACCCTGACATGTAATGTTAATAATATAAGCTCTTTTATTAAATTCATCTTCTTGAATTGTTACATATTCTTTATCAACTAATTTCTTTAGTGCTCTACTTACAGCCCCCTTATCTAAACCGATAATATCAGTAATACTTTGGACAGAATTATTGTTATATATCGCAAGAATTGCGAGTACTCGCCACTCCATAATACCTATACCAAAATTTTTCTTGTATGCCTCGCTCGATTTTGTAGCAAGTTTATTAGCTAACATATTGATTTGCCCGATAGCATAACGTTCTATTTTAACTTTTTTCATCAATAAGCCGTTTTATTAATAAATCTAAAATTCAAGTAAATTCTATATGAAATCAGAAACACACCTTCTAGTAGATGTTTAAGATAACATTTATATTCAAAAAATTAGAATTTATCTAAAAATTTTAAATTTTTACCAATCTTTCTTTAGACTGAACTATAATTTTCAATCCGAAATAACAGAACCTCCAATGGATATTTAGGATCTAGTTACGAAGGTCGAAATATCGCGCTATCAGCTCCTGAAGGTAATTTAAATGATGAAAGCTGTAAGAAGTTCATGACTAAACTACGAGAAGACATTCCTATACTGATAGAGATACCCTTAACAAACACTTTTAAATTAGCTTCAACAATTACATTCTCATTTTGCGATGAACATATAACCTATAAAATTTAGGTTATATGTCAAATTTATTTATAGTTTACAACGGCTTTGTTGCATAAAGAATGGCACTGTTGCAAATAGTGATTTGAGTCGATGATGTTCCCTTTAAAAAGTGCTTAGAGACCGAAAACCCTGTTGATTAGACACACTTCACCCTGAGGCTGACCATAATAAAATGACGATGCTTGTCC
>NZ_VPBE01000064.1:0-2238 GCF_013418895.1 Acinetobacter sp. YH12116
GTGACTGCGTACCTTTTGTATAATGGGTCAGCGACTTACATTCAGTAGCAAGGTTAACCGCATAGGGGAGCCGTAGGGAAACCGAGTCTTAATAGGGCGTATAGTTGCTGGGTGTAGACCCGAAACCAGGCGATCTATCCATGAGCAGGTTGAAGGTTGGGTAACACTAACTGGAGGACCGAACCCACTGTCGTTGAAAAGCCAGGGGATGACTTGTGGATAGGGGTGAAAGGCTAATCAAGCCTGGTGATAGCTGGTTCTCCCCGAAAGCTATTTAGGTAGCGCCTCGGACGAATACCATTGGGGGTAGAGCACTGTTTCGGCTAGGGGGTCATCCCGACTTACCAAACCGATGCAAACTCCGAATACCGATGAGTACTATCCGGGAGACAGACTGCGGGTGCTAACGTCCGTAGTCAAGAGGAAAACAATCCAGACCGCCAGCTAAGGCCCCAAAATCATAGTTAAGTGGGAAACGATGTGGGAAGGCATAGACAGCTAGGAGGTTGGCTTAGAAGCAGCCACCCTTTAAAGAAAGCGTAATAGCTCACTAGTCGAGTCGGCCTGCGCGGAAGATGTAACGGGGCTAAAACTATGTGCCGAAGCTGCGGATGTATACATTGTATACGTGGTAGGGGAGCGTTCTGTAAGCCGATGAAGGTGGATTGAGAAGTCTGCTGGAGGTATCAGAAGTGCGAATGCTGACGTGAGTAACGACAAAACGGGTGAAAAACCCGTTCGCTGAAAGACCAAGGGTTCCAGTCCAACGTTAATCGGGGCTGGGTGAGTCGACCCCTAAGGCGAGGCCGAGAGGCGTAGTCGATGGGAAATTGGTTAATATTCCAATACTTCAGTGTAATGCGATGAGAGGACGGAGAAGGTTAAGTCAGCCTGGCGTTGGTTGTCCAGGTGGAAGGCTGTAGGCATGCATCTTAGGCAAATCCGGGGTGCTCTATGCTGAGAGCTGATAGCAAGCTAGTTTACTAGCGAAGTGGCTGATACCATGCTTCCAGGAAAAGTCTCTAAGCTTCAGTTACACTGGAATCGTACCCGAAACCGACACAGGTGGTCAGGTCGAGTAGACCAAAGCGCTTGAGAGAACTCTGCTGAAGGAACTAGGCAAAATGGTACCGTAACTTCGGGAGAAGGTACGCTGTTGACGGTGATGGGACTTGCTCCCTGAGCGGTTGACAGCCGCAGAAACCAGGCCGCTGCAACTGTTTATTAAAAACATAGCACTCTGCAAACACGAAAGTGGACGTATAGGGTGTGATGCCTGCCCGGTGCTGGAAGGTTAATTGATGGGGTTAGCGTAAGCGAAGCTCTTGATCGAAGCCCCAGTAAACGGCGGCCGTAACTATAACGGTCCTAAGGTAGCGAAATTCCTTGTCGGGTAAGTTCCGACCTGCACGAATGGCATAATGATGGCGGCGCTGTCTCCAGCAGAGGCTCAGTGAAATCGAAATCGCTGTGAAGATGCAGTGTACCCGCGGCTAGACGGAAAGACCCCGTGAACCTTTACTGCAGCTTGACATTGAACTTTGACCTTACTTGTGTAGGATAGGTGGGAGGCTTTGAAGTTGGAACGCCAGTTCCAATGGAGCCGTCCTTGAAATACCACCCTGGTAATGTTGAGGTTCTAACTCTGTCCCGTGATCCGGGACGAGGACCATGTCTGGTGGGTAGTTTGACTGGGGCGGTCTCCTCCTAAAGAGTAACGGAGGAGTACGAAGGTGCGCTCAGCGTGGTCGGAAATCACGCGTAGAGTATAAAGGCAAAAGCGCGCTTAACTGCGAGACCCACAAGTCGAGCAGGTACGAAAGTAGGTCTTAGTGATCCGGTGGTTCTGTATGGAAGGGCCATCGCTCAACGGATAAAAGGTACTCTGGGGATAACAGGCTGATACCGCCCAAGAGTTCATATCGACGGCGGTGTTTGGCACCTCGATGTCGGCTCATCTCATCCTGGGGCTGAAGCAGGTCCCAAGGGTATGGCTGTTCGCCATTTAAAGAGGTACGCGAGCTGGGTTTAGAACGTCGTGAGACAGTTCGGTCCCTATCTACCGTGGGCGCTGGAAATTTGAGAGGATCTGCTCCTAGTACGAGAGGACCAGAGTGGACGAACCTCTGGTGTACCGGTTGTGACGCCAGTCGCATCGCCGGGTAGCTATGTTCGGAAGGGATAACCGCTGAAAGCATCTAAGCGGGAAGCCTACCTCAAGATAAGATTTCCCTAGGA
>NZ_VPBE01000065.1:0-1981 GCF_013418895.1 Acinetobacter sp. YH12116
TTTGGTAGTGTTTCAAAAAGTATGCTGAAGAAAAAGCCGATTGGATTTTGATAAAATAGAGAAATGCAAATAACTCTAGCAATCAAATGTCCAACCTGCCTCAGTGATAGTATAAAGAAAAATGGTATCAAAGTAGATGGGAAACAAAACTATCAGTGCAAAGACTGTAAACGTCAGTTTATTGGTGATCATGCACTGAGCTATCTAGGATGTAAGTCAGGTATTACTCGTAAAATATTACAGTTGATGGTCAGAGGCAGCGGTATACGAGATATTGCTGAAGTTGAGCGCATCAGTATCGGTAAAGTTTTACGTACTTTAACTGAATCAACCTATGAAATTCAGCCTCAGCAAAGTCATTATGAATCTCTCGAAGTAGATGAGTTCTGGAATTTTGTTGGAAATAAAAAGAATAAACAATGGCTTATTTTTGTTCAAAAGTCATATTTTACCTCGGAGAAACCGGACATTTTTATTGGTGAGAATATAGACACTTTAAATGGGTTCTAACACTCTCTGTTATTCCTAAGTAGAAATGTCCTACCTAATAACCAAATAGAAATGTCCTATACAGACACTTCCAAGTCAAGCACAGGATTCAGATTTCGTTCTTTGATTACTGTTTTCTGTGCACGTCTGCTCGGCATCTTTTGAGAACGATTGCGTTTGTTTTGCTGTTCTAATTCTTCGTGCTGTTGTTGAATATGATTGAGAACAGCACCTAAACGTTTATTCTCAACAACCTCTCGCTGGTTGAGCTGACTTAATTTATCGAAGATGCTGTAATTGATTTTTCTTCCTTGATGTTCAATGGCTACCGTGCCATCCGGGTATTCCAGAAACTCAAGATACTTGCCGATCAACCTTTTATTTTCTTCGGTATTTTCCAGTAAATATACGCATTTATCATAAGTAATCGTCAGGCTGTTCGTGACTCTGCGGGGTTCACGCCAGGTAAAAACATCATCTAATTCTTCGGCTGTTTCAGTGACAGTCCGGTGTAGATCCTTGGGATTAAAGGCCATATTGGCAAATTTACGATTAAATTGCTCGATAAAGCAGGGCAGCCAGGCATTCGCTTGCTCAATCGAATAGATGCCTTCCAGGCGCATTTCTTTAATCAGACGGTCCTGAAGCGTTCTATTCGCCCGTTCTACACGGCCTTTGGCTTGTGGTGAATTGGCGAAGATGATATCGATATTGAGGGTACTGAGTACGCGTCCAAACTGGGTAATCTTGGTGTCTTTCTTGCTGCTTTGATTCACCCTGAAGACTGAATGTTTATCACTGTAAAACGCCAACGGCTTACCATGCTGCTCAACATACAAACGTGTTGAAATCATATAATCAAATGCTGATTCCGACTCACAGAAACGTAAATGCTGTAATTTTCCTGTGGCATCATCGATAAATACCAGCAGACAGCACTTAGCAGAGCGTCCTTCAAACCAGTCATGGTGTGAGCCATCGATTTGAATCAGTTCACCATAACAATCTCGGTTATAACGAGGCTGATACGGGCGTTTCAGGCGCTTGGCGCGAGGAATCCACAGATCGGCTGCAATCATCCAGGAACGCAGTGTTTCCACTGAAATATCGAATCCATGAACAGTGGTGAGCTTTTCATGCGCTAAAGTGGGTCCGAAACCATGCAGTTGATCCGAAACAATATTGAGGCACTTGAGTCTGAGCTCTTCAGGAAGCCTGGAATTGCTGATTTGGCCACGTGCAGCATGTGCTAATGCAGCTGGGCCTTGAGCTTTGTATTTTTGCAATAAACGTCTGATCTGACGTTCTGAAATATGAAGTAGCTGAGCAGCTTGGGACTGGGTTATGCGTTGATCACAGATTTCTTGCAAGACCGACAATCGTTTAAGTTCTTTATCCGACATAGACACCAACATATCAAACCGTCCGCTAAGAAAATTGCAAAAGTGCATATTCTAAAAGCGGACATTTTTACTTTGGAGAAACCGGACAT
>NZ_VPBE01000066.1:0-1536 GCF_013418895.1 Acinetobacter sp. YH12116
TTTAGCGGTTGTACTCGATCTTTACGCACGCAGGGTGATTGGATGGTCTATGTCAGATCAAGCCTGTCAGCATTTAGTGACTAATGCTTTAGAAGATGCTTGGCGATCCAGAGGTAGACCTACAGGCTGATCCTAGACAGTATCGTGGACAACCAGCCCCTCTAAACTTTTAATATATTTCTGTTCAAAGGCTTCTGGACTTAACCAGCCGTTTGCAGAATGTCTTCTGATCCGATTGTAATAAATTTCAATATAGTCAAACAAGACAGCATTCGCTTCTTTTCGAGTCGAAAATACACTGCCATGTACCACATGACCTTTTAATGTATGAAAGAAGCTTTCAGTCACTGCATTATCCCAACAGTTTCCACGTCTAGACATACTCTGAGTACAATCATTTGTCAGTAACAGCGCTCTAAAATCACGACTACAGTACTGTGAACCTTGGTCTGAATGTACCATAACACCAGTTGGATAACCCTGACGAGCCATTGCATAGTTAAACGTATCACACACCAACTGGCGGTCTATTCGATGGCTGGTTTGCCACCCCACGATACGACGGCTAAATAAATCTAGCATCACACATAAATACAGCCAACCTTGCTTAGTACGGATATAGGTAATATCCGTTGTCCAGATCTTATTGGGTTCATTGACCGTAAATTGACGATCCAACAAGTTAGGCGCTGTAGGCAAACGATGGTTTGAATCAGTCGTATGCTTGTATTTACGTGCAATCCTGCTACGTAAACCAAGCTTTTTAAGCATTCTTCCAACGGTTCGTTCGCTCATGCTGTAACCTAAATCATGCATGTCATGTACCAATGAAGGTGCACCCAATCGTGCATGATGCTGCCAATATACGGCTTTTAAATCATTATATTTCTGCGCTGGATTGGCCTGGCGTTTTCGCCAGGCATAATAGCCTGAAGTGCTGACACCCAGGCATTTACAGGCAGAAGATACATTGACTTCATTCACATCCAGATCTTGAATTACCGTGTACTTTTCTTGGCATGATCTGTCAGAAAGTACACATGCGCTTTTTTTAAGATGTCATTGGCTTCCCTGAGCTGTTTGACTTCTTTCTCTAATTCTAAGATCCGCTGTTGTTCTGGTGAAAGTTGACGTTTGCTTGAACCCACTGGATTGGCTTCACGAATCCATTTGTCTAAAGTTGAATAACCCACACCTAATTTCTGGGCGATTGCAGCTATAGGTTCGTGGGAGTTTGAAAGTGCATAATCAATCGCTTGCTGTTTAAATTCAGGACTAAAACGTTTAGCCATTTCTTGAATCTCCAAAGATTAAAGTTACGTTATCTTTAGAGGGACGTGCTGTCCATTATTTTGGCTAGGATCAGGCGTAATATTTCATACCGATCAAGGCAGTCAGTATAAAAGTTCTCTGTTCAGATATAGGCTTCAGCAATATGCAATGGTGCAGAGTATGAGCCGCAGAGGGAATTGTTGGGATAATGCACCTACAGAGAGACTCTTTAGAAGTCTTAAAACGGAATGGATCCCAAAACTT
>NZ_VPBE01000067.1:0-1534 GCF_013418895.1 Acinetobacter sp. YH12116
GATTATCTTTTGCTTCGCAATGCGGCATGGGCGCACTCAGCGTTCCAGCCCCCTCTGCCGCCCTAACTGCCACGACACCGACCCGCCCTGCACGATGCCCATAACCTCGCGGCCGAGTTGGCGGTCGATGATCGGCCGCCACGGGACAAGGGTGAACTCATGGGATTTCTCGACCACGGCGAACTTGCCGCTCGATAGATGCACGGTTCCGGTAAACTTGCCGCTGACGCTCTCGCCGTCCGTGGCGGCGCGGAACGGCAGGCCCTTACTCAAAGCCATATCCGATCCGACGCCGGCTACCTCGCGCTCCCGCAGGATGGCGAGAAGGTTGCGCCGGTAGAAGACGCGGCTGTCCCGGCTGCGGGTGGCGTCGCCCTGTTCGATATGGTGCTCGCGGCGCTGGTCCATGGCTTCGCGGACTTGTTGCCCGAAGCCGGTTGGCGCAAGGTCGGCCGTCTCGCCGTGGATCAGCCGCCGGTCCAGCCAGGTCGCGCCGTCCGATCCGATCTGTTTGTTCAGATCGACCGGGGAAAGGACGCGAACGCTGGCCTGACTGTCTCGGCCGGCGTCATGGGCGGCGGCACGGCTGACCAGATCATCGGGGATGCGCCATTGGTCGGCGTCGATCCGCTCGACGATACCGGCCCGGCGTAGCGCCTCCAGCCGGCGCACATGGGCATCGACATAGCCCTCATAGTCGCCGCCTGGAACGCGGCACGTATAGGAAGAATAAACGCCCTTTTCACCCAAGTCCAACAGCTTTGGACCGCAGTTGACTCTTTCGACACCCCTGCGATGCAACCCAATCCGGCTGACGGGGAGCCAGCAACGCTGAAAATTTACCCTCCTCTTTCCCACTAGCGGCTCCTTTTCCGACAACCAGCACGGCGGATCCCTGCCGCGGCGCTGTGAACGCAGCATTTTGATTGGTATCGTTGGCCTTCAGGCTCGTCAGTCAAACAGACCCAGGAGCAGCTCAGCCGGTGGCGCCCGGCTTTCGGGTAACGCCCTGGTCCCGCTGGTTTCGGCTTTGTGCTTCAGGTGATCAAGGATCTGCTTGATCACTATAGGGTCTTCAATGCAGGCGATGACTTTCATGGCGCCGCCGCAGCCGCTGCAGGTCTCGATGTCGATATTGAAAACACGCTTGAGCCGTTGCGCCCATGTCATCGACGCTCGCCGTTGTGCTGGTGTTGCCGGTTCATCAGCCACCCTGACCTTGTTGCCCCTGCCCCGTTTTGCCGGCGTGACCAACGCCCGGTGCCGACTGTTGGGTGCGAACACCCCGTGGAAGCGGGTTAGGTTGACTCTGGGCTTCGGTACCAGGGCGGCCAGCCTTGCAATGAAATCCAATGGTTCGAAAATGACGTGCGTGGTGCCGTCCCGGTACGGCGTCTTGAGCTGGTAGCGCACGTTGCCGCCTCGTGTTAACGACAGCCGCTTCTCGGATACCGCCGGGCGGCTGATGTACCGGCACAGCCGTTCGAGCTTCTTGCGTTCATCGGCCCTGGCCGCCACGCCGGCGTGCAGGCTG
>NZ_VPBE01000068.1:0-1528 GCF_013418895.1 Acinetobacter sp. YH12116
TTACTCACCCGTCCGCCGCTAGGAATCAGGTGCAAGCACCCTATCCCCGCTCGACTTGCATGTGTTAAGCCTGCCGCCAGCGTTCAATCTGAGCCATGATCAAACTCTTCAGTTAAAATCATTTTGTACTTTAGTTAAGACAAAGTACTTAATTCTGGCTCATCAATTACTGACAAAAATTCGCTCAAATAAACTTCGAGTAATTTCTACCATTAATCAATGAAAATATATTCAATCGATCAACCGATAAAAATCCACACAAGTTGTTCTTCATAATCTCTTAATGATCTTTCTAACACCTCGTCAGTGCCAGAAGCTGGACTCAAAACACTCGACAACTCAGCTATCCGCCTCGTTCATCACCGTGTATCTCGTCGGTATGGGGTGCATTCTAGAGAAATTTAAAAGCTTTGCAAGCACATTTTATAAAGTTTTAAGAAAAAAGCACCTGTCTGGTTATTTTTAAACCAGATTGCTGCATATTTCATCTGTATTACTAAGTTTAGCTAAGTAATTATAAAAATAAAGTAGTCCACTTAGACTTTAAATCTATAAATAAAAAACCAGCCGAAGCTGGTTTTATAATCTTTTCATTTTATTACGGTTTTTAATTGGCCTGTTCTGCTAACCATGACATGAATTTTTGTCGTTCTGTTTTTGATGCTTGTTGCCACAGCTGAATCAGCTGCTGATCTGCACCGGCAACATTGCTAACAGTTGCAACGGGTTTGGTTGTCACGACTGCTTGCGGACTATACACCGCTGCTGGTTGTGTCACCGATACAGGTGCGGCCTGCGCAGATTCTGTTGAAGAAGTACTAAATAAGTTTTGTAAAATGCCACGGTTTAAATCTTTGGCTCCAGCCTGCTGCACCAGCAGCTGATTTTTCGCATCAAATAAACCGAATACCGGCTGCTTGGCAAACTCCTTGGCATCATCATGCGTTTTTGGTGGATTCACCAGCCCTAAACGGTATGTGGCTTTATCTTGTAAAACCGGAGTTTCAATATGCACGATGCCCGAACGTACAATATCGTGTGAACCAATGCCCGGATGCTCTTCAAAAAACTGTACATAACGTACGCTCAGCACATTCTCGCCAGGCTGCACGCTATAGTTATGATTACTGCTAAACAGACGGCTTTTCACTTCCTGACCATTTAAACCTTCAACTTTAATTTCTTCCGGTGCCGTAATGGTCACTGCCGAGAAAGCTGTACTACTTAAACTTAAAGCCAGTGCTGCGAAGGATAAACGTAAAGCCATGCTGTTCACTCTAGTCGATTGTTCAATTTTAGTTGCACTATGCAGCGCTGAAATGACAGTTTTATGACAAAAACTATTAAAGCCCAATTTCTCTCTTTTTAGTGGCGTTTTGCCATAAAAAAAGAGCGCTGAATGCCACTGCTGTCCCATAGTTTGCTTTAAATAAAAAAACCTGAGTCCTAACAGTTAAAATATGAGTGCAAACAAACACTTTAACGACCAGGATTCAGGTTTTGTCACATCAGAATACCGTATTTCATG
>NZ_VPBE01000069.1:0-1317 GCF_013418895.1 Acinetobacter sp. YH12116
ATGAGGCATGTTCCGCGTCCTTGCAATACTGTGTTTACATACAGTCTATCGCTTAGCGGAAAGTTCTTTTACCCTCAGCCGAAATGCCTGCCGTTGCTAGACATTGCCAGCCAGTGCCCGTCACTCCGCGGTCTTCACTGCGTGATCGAGTTGATCGACACCCGCCGTGACACGCTCCATGAAGTGCCTGCCTGCGTCTGTTAGCCGAACGCCCCGCGCATGGCGCTCAAATAGCAGGACACCAAGGTTATCCTCCAGCGCTTTCACACGCGCGCTGACGCTCGACTGGCTGATACCAAGTGCCTTGGCCGCATGCCGAAAATTCAGATGCTCGGCGACGGCGATGAACTGAACAAGGGAAATGAGCGGTATCCTGCCAGACAGGATACCGACATTCACGAGGTTTCGATGGTTAGTGCGCCGCATCGGAGCGGGCCTGCTACCAGTCGTCGGTTAGACGACTGGCGACTTCTCGGTGGCAGCCCCACGGAGCCGAAGGAGCACCAGCCCCAACGAAACCAGTACCGCCATCGCCGTGGCGTAACAGATCACGGGCCACGCTGTGTCACCGTTTAAAAGTGCCACCGCCAATGTCCCGACAATGCTGACTATCAGGCTTTGAACGCAGAAGTAGAACGCGACCGCTGATCCCGCGATGTCGTCGAACTCTGCCAAAGCGCCGTTCGCGGTAACGGACACCGTGAAGACAATACCGACCGCGACAACCCACATCGGTAGGATGAAGGTGAGGAATGACGGCGAGCCGTAAAGTTCGCCGATCCCCAACAGGACCGCTCCGCAAACAAGCAACGCCATCCCACGCGCCACGCATCCTGCGATGCCCCATCTGGCGACAAAGGACTTCGCGAAACGGGTTGTCACGATCATTACAAGCGCGACAGTGGCGAAGGCAAAGCTGAATCCGATCTCGGAATATTCCGCTTGGCCTATGAGCACACGGGGAGCCGTCGAGAAGAAGACGAAGTAGGTGCCCATACCGGCGCTAAAGCCGACAGTGTAAACCCAAAAAGCCGGACTCGCGAAGATCGGCAAGACAGATCGGCGCGTCTTGACTTGATCCAGAGGGCGGGTTTCGTGCCACCTGAAACCCGCATTTAGGAGTGCGAGCATCGCCAGTATAGCCAAAGTAATGAATATCGCCTGCCATCCCAAGAACTCGCCGATCAATGCTCCGGCGATAGGGCCGAGCGCAGGCACGAACGCCAGCATCGAACTGAAAAGGCCGTAGATGACGACACCCTCAGGACGGTTGGCATAAACGTCGCGAACCGTCGCGAACGTCGCCACCAGCATGGC
>NZ_VPBE01000006.1:0-130159 GCF_013418895.1 Acinetobacter sp. YH12116
TACTTTGTTTGATCGAGCTTATTTCTCTGCTGATTTTTTAATAGGCTGGCAAACACGTGGAGAATCAAGCCATTGGCTTATGCGAGCTAAAGATAATTTACGTTATGACATAATTAAACGGAATTCCCCACATGATTTTCATATCAGGATGCCAATATCAGCAAGAGCCAAAAAACTTAATCCAGCATTAGGAGATTACTGGGAAGCACGTTTAATTGAAGTTGAGCAGGCAGGAAAAATCCGCCGTTATATCACTTCATTATTAGATTCAAAGACATATCCAGCTCGAACTTTAGCAAAGTTATATGCTCAACGTTGGGAGATAGAGATGTGTTACCGAGAAATTAAAAGCAATTTACAGGAAGGTAAGCACTTAAGGAGCAAACAGCCAGACTTAATTTATCAAGAATTATGGGGTGTCTTGATTGCTTATAATGTTCTAAGAAGACAAATGAAATATATGGCTCAACGTGCCAAAGTAAGCCCGTTGAGGATCAGTTTTCATATTGCATCTATTGCCCTTCTTAATTTACTCAGATTCGACTCTTTGGCTTCTGCAGGTAATCTACCCAAACATCTGGAAAGTTTAATGGAGAAATCTAATCGGTATGTTATACCTGAGAGAAGGATGAGGAGTTACCCAAGAGTTGTAAAAGGAAAACCTCAAAAATACCCAAGAAAAAGCCAGTCAATCTCTTAACTGACTGGCATTACTCTATGAGCGTCTTTTTTTGTTTAAAAGAAATGATTATTCCGGACTACGTACAATACTCAGGAAATATAAATGCCGTTCATATTGATCTAGGATATCCTGCAGTAAATCTTCCTGGGTCCAGTCCATCACATCGTAGTTCTGCCCGCCCTCTCTTAAAAATACCTCAGCCTGATAAAACGGCGCATCGGCCGTGACTTCTGGCATAAAGCTCGGCGGCACAGTTTCACGGGACACCACCTGATAAATAAAGTTAATCTCATGCTGATGATCGACCTTTAAACGCAGGCCATCTTCCAGCGAATCAATCGACACAGTCAGATGCCGCTTCTGGAATTCCTTTTGAATATTCTCAAAAGCCTGCTGTACCTGAACCTGAATATACTGTTCTACCTCAGCCTGGCTATGCGGATAATGCATGATCAGCCCCAGACGCTGTTGCCAGCTGCGTGGATTATGAATGGCGCGCGGCGTAATCCGCGCTTCCTGCAAGGCATTCATTTTGGTGACATCTAGCCGTAGGGCTTTGAGCAGGCCCCAGCACATCAGCAGCAGAATGAGGGTAAATGGCAAGGCACTCATAATGGTGGCCGACTGGAGCGCACTCAGGCCACCGGCCAATAGCAGGATAATCGCCAGCACCGCCATCAATACGGTCCAGAACAGCCGTTGCCAGACCGGAGAATGTTCCGTTTTTGCAGTGAGAAAATCTGTGACCAGTGCACCTGAATCTGCCGAAGTAACAAAAAACAGCATCACCAGCAGGGTCGCCAGCAGACTCATGATGGAAGCAAAAGGCAGATTACTTAAAAACTCAAACAGGGCCACCGAGGAATCCTGCTGTACCGCGGTCATCAGTTGCAGGTTCGCCTCATGCAAAATGCTATTCAGCGCGGCATTGCCCATAAAACCCATCCAGACCAAAGTAAAACCGGTTGGAATCAGCATTACTCCCACAATAAATTCACGGATACTGCGTCCTTTGGACACCCGGGCAATAAACAGTCCCACAAATGGCGACCAGGAAATCCACCAGGCCCAGTACATGATGGTCCAGCCCCCAATCCAGCCACTCGGTTGATAGGCATATAAATTGAAGGTCATATGAAACAGATTCGAGGCATACTGACCAATATTCTGAATGGTGGTTTGTAGTAAATAGATACTCGGCCCCGTTATAAATACAAATAACAGCAGCACCACCGCCAGCACCAGATTCAGCTCTGACAGCCGTTTAATACCTTTGTCCAGACCAAAAAACACCGATAAAGACGCCATGCTGCTGACCACAATAATCAGGATCATCTGGGTACTGGCACTTTGTTCAATCCCGAATAAATAATTCAGCCCCGAATTGATCTGAGTCACACCAAAACCTAAAGTGGTGGCAATTCCGAAGACAGTGCCGAGCGTGGCAAAGGTATCAATCCCATCTCCGAGCGGGCCGTAAATTTTTGAGCCAATCAGCGGATACAGGGCCGAACGGACTTTCAGTGGCAGATTGTGCCGGTAAGCAAAATAAGCCAGCGCCAGCCCAACCAGCGCATAGATGGCCCAGGCATGAATGCCCCAGTGGAAAAAAGAAATACGCATCGCCTGCTGCGCTGCCTGGATGGTGGCCGGCTCACCGACCGGTGGTGAAACATAGTGCATCACCGGTTCAGCCACGCCAAAGAACATCAGGCCAATGCCCATCCCGGCGGTAAACAACATTGCAAACCAGGAACCCTGATGATATTCCGGCTGGCTATGGTCCGGACCAAGCTTGATTTTACCCATATCGGACAGTGCTATATAAATCAGCAGAATCAGAAACACCGCCACCGACAGCACATAGAACCAGCTAAAAGAATCGGTAATCCACTGGTTCATGCGCTGGGTCAGCAGTTCAAAACTATTGGGCGCCAGCAGCACCACCGCCAGAAAAATCGCAATAACCGCGACCGTACTGATAAATACATTCGGATTGATATTGCCCCACCAGGGCAATTTTTCGGAAGGCATAACTCCCCCATTTTATTTTTAAAGATGATAGACAGACGCTTCAGGTCCGGGCAGCATTCACCGCAAAGGTGAACAAAAGATGAGTGTCGTGAGCTTAAACTCGCGCACAGCTTAGTCCTCTTGCAGCAGAAACACTATTGAACTGCTGTAACAAAATAGCCCAAGCCGATGATTAATCTTTGTTTCTGGGCAAATGACGAATGTATTGCAAGGCAATCAGCCGGGAAACAATTAAGGCCAGATACATCACCCCGCAAAACATTTGCAGCATGGCAATCACCCGTACTGCCGGACCAATCGGCATCAGGTCAGACAGGCCGGTGGCAGACTGCAGACTGAAACTCAGAAACAGTAGATCCAGCCAGCTTTGCAAATCTGGTTGGGTCGGATGATAAAAACTGGAAGGATCGAGAATCTGGCAAATGTTATAAACAAAGGCAAACGCCCAGGCAATTAAGGTGAATACCGCGCCGGCGGCAAACAGTTCATCGCGGGTTAGATAACGGTCTTCAAACATATAACGCAGCAAGCCATAGGCCGCACTTAAATAGGCCGCGGCTTCAAAGGCATGACTAATCACCAGCACGGTCGGGTTGTTAACCCCCAGCACAATCAGCAGAGAAAAGAACAAGGCGCCCGTGACAAAGCTCAGCCCTAAAAAAGTAAACATTGGGGTCTGACGAATGACTTTGGCAATTAACAGCAATACCACCACGCCCAGCATCCAGATCAGCACGCGATAGGTGGCATGATGACTGAGCAGCGACAACACGAGAATAAAAAACTGCATTAACAGCAGCCAGGCCGAAGGCAACAGCCGGAATCCTTTCCATAAATCAATGAATGCTTGCATGGGCACATCCTGGGTATCTTGGTGTAATGCGGACATCACTTTCTTTTTTGTTCTGATTACCATAGCATGCTTAAAAGCGCAGACAGATCACTCCTTTGTATGAAAATTACAGAAAAAGTACGTCAAGAAATCACCCAGATTGAATTCCGGGATGACCTTTCTCAGGATAAAAAAATTGCCAAAATCACCCATCTGGCCTGTGCCACCTGTGCCGGTGTCGCCATTCAGCCCCTGCCTTTTGCCGATATTCTGATTCTGACACCCTTACAAGGCTACTTTGCCAGCCGGATTGCTGCCATTCACGGTATTAAACTGACCGACAATGAAGCGCTGGACTGGGTCAAGGAACTGATCGGGCTGGTGGGTTTGGGCATCGCCGCGCAGCAGATTGCACTGGGGGTCTGGAAAACCGTGACCTTTGGCTTTGGCGGCCTGCTGACCATTCCACTGGTCTACGGCCTGACTTTTGCGATTATGAAAGTGGCTGATCTGTATTTTTCCCATAAAGCCCGTAATGAAAAACTCAGTGAGGAACGCATTAAAGCGGTATGGAAACAGGCGTTCCAGCAAGGTAAAAAACAGGGACAGGCTCAGGCAGAGCAGCTGCAACAGCCAGAGGATTAAGCCATGACCCGATCGTCCTCTCCGATTCACTATCTCCGTAAAAATTTTGATGCGCTGGCCATCACCACCGTATTGGCCAAACTGGCCTGGAACGCGCGCACGCCGCAACTGACTGAAGCGGATCAGGCGGTACTGGCTGCATTAAGACGCAGCCATGCTGAACTGGCAAACGCCCCTCTGGAAGATATTCAGGCTTATTTACAGGGTTTTGATGAGCAGCAGATTGTCGGGCTGGTATCGACGGTTAAAGGCATGTTGCATGATATGGAGTTTGTACGGCTGGACCATGAAGATGGCGACAGTCTATATGCCGCGTATCTGGACCAGCACGACCATACCGATTTTGATGTGCTTCTGGCCGATCAGCACAGCGGCGAAAGCTGGCAACTGCAACTAAAAGCCATCGAAGGTACTGGCACCGGCAAAGACTGGATTGCTGCCCCTCCTGAAGAAATGTTGCTTGCCACTGAAGAAATCGCGACACAGTTGGGTCTGGAAAGTTCTGGTCTCAGCACCAAAGAGCTGACCCAGAGCGTGGAAGATGCGATTGATGTAATTGTTACCGCCAAAGACCCGAATGATGAACACTTCTGGGACTACTTTCCGGCCATCTCCGTGGCCAGTGTTTCACTGGCGATTTATGAACTGTTCCGGCACTATCAGCAGCAGGAAATCAGCTGGTCAGAATTTAAATGGATGGCGGCCAAAGTATCTGGCATCAAGGTCAGTAAAATTGCCTTTATTGGTCTGCTGTTGGGTCTACCGGTGGTCGGTCAGGTCACGGGTGCCTACCTGGTCGCCAAGCTGTTACTGAATGCCAAAGCCACCTGGTTTGAAAAAGAATCAGCGCTATATCGCAAACTACAGGCCTACTGGGCCAGCAAGCAAAAACCGCAGCCATAAAAAAGCCCCTTGCGGGGCTTTTTTTAGGCATATCTGCTCATCTTAGTGATCAGATGCACCTGAGATACCAATACCGGTTTGTGAGCGGACAAACTGTGCATCGAATGCTTTACGTTCAGCTTGTGCTTGCGCAGAGTTGTCAGTGATAGAGAACAACCAGCAGCAGAAGAATGAAAGTGGCATTGCAAAGATCGCAGGACCATTGAATGGGTTGATTGGTGTGTCAGAAATTTGAAGCGTATCTACCCAAACTGCTTTAGACAATACAATCAAGGTGACTGCTGCAACTAAGCCTGCTACCCCACCAATCACTGCACCGCGAGTCGTTAAGCCTTTCCAGAACATAGATAGTACAAGTACTGGGAAGTTTGCACATGCTGCTACAGAGAATGCTAAACCGACCATGAACGCAACGTTTTGTTTCTCGAACAGAATACCCAGAATCATAGCGAAGATCGCTAAACCTAAAGTTGCAATTTTAGACATGCGAAGCTCAGATTCAGGAGTCGTTTGACCTTTCTTGAATACGTTAGCATACAAGTCGTGTGAGATTGCTGAAGCACCAGACAATGTCAAACCAGCAACTACCGCAAGAATTGTTGCGAATGCTACTGCTGAAATGAAGCCCATGAACAAGTCGCCACCAACTGCATCAGACAAGTGCACCGCAGCCATGTTGTTACCACCAACAAGTTCTAACTTGCCAGTAACTGCCATTTTCGCAACATCCAGGAATTGCGGGTTGTTGGCCACATACAGGATCGCACCGAAACCAATGATGAAGGTTAACAGGTAGAAGTAACCAATAAAGCCGGTTGCAACCACAACAGATTTACGTGCTTCTTTGGCATCTTTTACCGTGAAGAAACGCATCAGGATGTGTGGCAAACCTGCAGTACCGAACATTAATGCCAGACCCAGTGAGATCGCATCAATCGGGTTAGATGCCAGGCTACCTGGACCCATGATATTGGCTGCATCAGCCAGGCTCAGGTCATGTACCTTCGAGAACACCTGAATTGATTGTTCAAACATGTTGGTGAAGCTGAAGCCCACGCCTTTCATTACCATGAAGGCCATGAAGGTTGCACCAGACAGTAACAGTACCGCTTTAATGATCTGTACCCAGGTCGTTGCCAGCATGCCGCCGAACATGACATAAGCCATCATCAATAAGCCAACCAGCACAACCGCGATGTTATAGTTCAGACCGAACAGCAGTTTGATCAGCTGACCTGCACCCACCATCTGTGCAATCAGATAGAACGCGACAACGACTAGCGAGCTGAATGCTGCTAGGGTACGTACCGGTTTTTCTGATAAACGGAAGGAAACTACGTCAGACAGGTTGTATTTACCCAGGTTACGTAAACGTTCTGCAATCAGGAACAATACGATTGGCCAGCCCACCATGAAGCCCAGTGAGTACAGCAAGCCGTCGAAGCCTGACATAAACACCATGGCGGAAATACCCAGGAAAGACGCAGCCGACATATAGTCACCGGCAATAGCCAGACCGTTTTGGAAACCTGAAATACCACCACCGGCAGTATAGAAGTCTTTGGTATTGGTGGTTTGTTTCGCCGCCCATTTGGTAATGAACAGGGTCGCACCCACAAAGATCAGGAACATGATAATTGCAGGCCAGTTGGTGGCTTGTTGTTCTGCTGCGCCCAGATCAGGTGCGGCAAAAGCCATACCTGACATCATCAACGCTGAAGCTGCAGCAGCTTGCGCCTTCAATGAAGTCCATTTCATCTTAGTCTTGTCCTTTTTGTTGTGCAATTGCTTCTACTTCACGCATTGCTTCTTCATTCAGTTGATCCAGCTTGTTATTCGCAATATAGGAATACACTGCACACAAAATGAAAGATAACACGATGATGCCCAGACCCAGTGGAATACCCCAGGTCGTCACGCCACCAGAAATGGAAGATAATAGAAACTCTTTGTTATAGCCAACTAACAACATGAAGCCGACATAAACGATTAACATGATTGCGGTAAGCGTCCAGCTAAGATTACGCTTTTTTGCAACCATTTCTTTGAATTTTGGATTGTGTAGAATTCGATCTACTTGAGCCTCATCCATAGTTTTACTCCTTGAAACGCCCAGCCTTAGGCGTAATTTTTAATTTGAATTATATTCATGATGAAAACTAACAAGTTTGTAGGGTGCTTGTAATTTAGACTTTGGTCGTTAAATTTTGAGCAATTCAAACTGATGCGTTCACGAATAGAGTATTATAACGCGAGATAAATACACCGCGGGTATTATGAACAGCTGGCTGATTATCGGGGTGTTAGCCCTTTATATTGCATTACTTTTTATTTGTGCATTTTTTGGTGAAAAACATGCGAGCCGCCTCAGTACGCGCGGTCGTATGCTGCTGTTCAGTCTGACCTTGGGCGTCTACTGTTCATCCTGGACCTTTTACGGGGCCACTGGTGCAGCGGTGCGTGAAGGCATTATCTTCCTGCCGATCTATTTAGGGCCGCTCTTGTTCGTGGCGGTTGGCTATGACATCTGGCGCCGTTTGGGTCGGGTCCGGCAACATCATGCCATTTCCTCGATTGCCGACTTCGTGGCAGCGCGATATGGCAAAAGTGGTGCCCTGGCCTCGCTGGTGACCATTCTGGCAGTCATTGCGATTATTCCCTATCTGGCCCTGCAGTTACGCGCAATTGCCTTAAGTGCTGCCGTAATTCTGGATCAGACCACCCATGTCGAAAGTACCACCAATGGTGTACTGTTTTTAACCGCGCTGCTGGCAATTCTGGCGATGCTGTTTGGCACCCGGCAAATTGCCAACACCGAACAGCACGGCGGTTTAATGCTGGCGGTGGCGTTTGAATCTTTCGTCAAGCTGTTTGCCCTGCTCTGTGTGGCCGGTTTCTTTGTCTTTGAATCGGCCGATAACCTGAAGCAGATCAGCAATGATGTGGCCCAGACCTTCCATGAAGTGCAGCTGTTAGGCGTACCGGAAACTTTCTGGGTGCAAACCCTGCTGGCCGCACTGGCGATTATCTGCTTGCCACGCCAGTTCCACGTGGCGGTGGTCGAATTACGCGATGAAAAACATATTCGCGGGGCACGGCGCTGGTTTGCCGTTTATCTGATTTTAACCACCATCGCGATTATTCCAATTGCCAGCTGGGCCTTACATGCCGCGCCGCAATATCTGATGATTCCGGATGTCGCGGTGCTGTCCTTACCGCTCAGCTATAATCAGGAATGGCTGACCTTACTGGCCTTCCTGGGTGGTTTTTCGGCTTCAACCGGGATGTTGCTGGTATCTTCAGTGGCGCTGTCGATCATGCTCAGTAATGACCTGATCATGCCGGCGCTGTGGCGCTCGGGCCTGATTTCGCGTCATGACAAACGGTTGCCACTGGTGCTGAAATTCACCCGCCGCATCTGTATTCTGGCGGTGATGCTGCTCGGCTTCCTGTTCTTCCATTTCTTTAATGATATTGACCAGCTTTCGGTCTTCGGTTTACTGGCCTTTAGTGCGGTAGCGCAGTTCTCCCCGGCCCTGATTGGCGGGCTGTACTGGCGCGGCGGCAGTAAACAGGGTGTTTATGCCGGCCTGATTGTCGGTTTTATCATGTGGGCCTATACCCTGCTCTGGCCAACAGTTTTACGCAGTCTGCCAGAGCAGTTCTCAGCGATTACCCAGTACTATTTAACCGTCGGTCCATTTGGCATTAATGGCTTACGTCCGGAAGCGCTGTTAGGTTTTGAATCATTTGCACCGCTGACACATGGTGTGGTCTGGTCACTTGGTCTGAACCTATTGCTGTATGTCTGGGTATCGCGCATGTTCCGCCCGAGTGTGGCTGAACAGATTCAGGCTGAAAGTTTCTTCTACTATGAAACCAAGCCGCTGCCATCGCACACCACCAGCAATGAAGTCAGCTATTCGCATCAGGATGTGGCGCGTTTAAAAGTCGGTGACCTGATTACGCTGGCCAAACGCATTACCGGCGATGAGCCAACCATGCAGGCCTTCCGGCAGTTCAGTGAACAGAATAATGTGGTGCTGAATGAAAACAGCAATGCCAACGGCATGTGGTGGCGTTTTACCGAACAGTACCTGGCCGGCACCATTGGCGCGGCATCGGCGCGAACCCTGCTCACCACGGCGATGGTCAACAATGGTCTGGCACTGGGTCAGGTCGCCAATATTCTTGACCAGGCCTCCCAATGGCAGCGCTTTAATCAGAATCTGATCATGACCATGATCGACCACATGACCCAGGGGGTGAGCGTGGTCGATGAAAATATGTGTCTGGTGGCTTGGAACAATCAATATCTAAAACTGTTTGATTATCCAAAAGATATTGTCTATGTCGGCTGTCCAATTGCCGACCTGATCCGCTATAACGCCGAGCGCGGCGAATGTGGCCCGGGCTCGGTGGAAGAACACGTGCGTAAACGGATTCACTGGATGAAAGTCGGCAGTGCGCATGAGTTTGAACGTATCCGTAAAGATGGCCGCGTGATTCAAATGCGCGGTAATCCGATTGAAGGCGGTGGCTTCGTGACCACCTTTGCCGATATTACCGCCTTCCGTGAAAATGAAGCGGTCCTTGAAGCACGCGTGCAGGATCGTACCCAGCAATTGGCCGATGCCCTGGCCGAACAGCAGCTGGCGCGCGAACAGGCCGACAAGGCCAATATGTCCAAGAGCCGCTTTATTGCCGCGGCCAGTCATGACCTATTACAGCCGATGCACGCAGCCCGTCTGTTCAGTACCGCGCTGGAGCAAAGCATCCAGTCGGATGATGACCGTAAAACCTTGCAGCAACTGGATCGTGCCCTGCATGGCGCTGAAAGTATGCTGTCTGCGCTGCTGGATATTGCCCGTTTAGAAGGCGGCACCATTCAGCCGAAACGTCAGCCTTATCCACTGCATGACTTGCTCAGTGATCTGGAACTGCAATTTAAATCCATTGCCGCGCAGCGGGGCATCCAGTTTGCCGTGCATGATGCCCAGTTCTGGATTGACACCGATCCGCAATGGATTCGCCGGATTATCCAAAACTTTGTCAGCAATGCACTGCGTTATACCGCCAAAGGCAAAGTCGTGGTCGGGGTATTACGTTCTGCACAGCGTCCGCAGCATATCCGCATCGGGGTCTGGGATACCGGTCCCGGCATTGCCGAAGAACAGCGCATTAAACTGTTCCAGGAATTTGAACGTTGCGGCCATACCTCGCCGTGGGGTGAACAGGGTCTGGGCCTCGGTCTGGCCATTGTGCAGCGTATGACCAGCCTGCTGGATTATCCGGTCTATGTCTATTCCACTCTCGGACAGGGCTCCTGCTTCATGATTGAAGTACCGGTGGTGGATGCACCTAAAGCCGTGGCTGCACCGGTTCAGGCCGTACCGCTGAAAACCAAGGCCTATAAAATTCTGTGTCTGGATAATGATGAAACCATTTTAGAAGGCATGGCGACCTTATTGGGCAAATGGGGCTATCAGGTCTTTAAAGCCACCGAACCGGAACAGGCCCTGGAGATTATCCAGCAGGAGAATATTCAGGTCTGGCTGGTCGATCAGCATTTGAATAACAATAAAGTCGGTCTGGACTTTATTCTGGCCAACCGTCAGGAAAATGTACCGGTGGCATTAATTACCGCCGATTCAGATCCCGAATTACCGCAACGTCTGAAGGAGCTGAATATTGTATTGCTGAAAAAACCGCTAAAACCAGCTTCCTTGCGAGCCTGGTTATCCGGTCTGAAAATTTCAGCTTAGGCTGACATATTTTGAAACCTCTCTGCGGCTTCGATAGCAAAGAGGTTTTTTATTTTTAACCTGAAAATGGCGATTTATTGCAGCCTGCTAGGCAAAACTGCTCAAAACCGGCGCTATCTGCCTGACAGCCATTGGCAGAAAATTCCATTGAATTATTTACTATGGCAAAGGCTACCAAAAATCTCAGTGTACAGCTGTATACCTAGTTACAAAATTTTAATCTTATGATTTTTAAAATTATTTTTTGATTAAAAAATACACATTAGACTTTAGTCGTATATCTGATATGTAGCAATACGCGCATAAAAAAGACATTAAAAAGAAAAGATCAGTGTTTAGTCTGGAGATGAGCCCCTGAACGTCCTGTCCGGAGCTGATCATCATCCAGCCTAGAGGAGTTTTTTGATGAGTCTTTCAAGCGCAGTACAGCAAGGTCATGAGCAGAACCAACAGTTTCACCGTCAGTATGGCGCCAATGCCCTGTTGCCGGCCATCGACTGGAAAACTCTGTTTCAGCACAGCAAATTAGAACATGCGCATATTGAAGCCCTGAATACCATTTATCAAACCGCTGTACCGCTGGCCTTACAGGTCTTTGATGAACTGCATTTTGATGTATTTAGTCCGGCAGCCTATAAACCACAAGGACTGGGCCTGTTTGAAAAACTGTCTGAACAGGAACAGAAACTGCTGCGTTCGCTGGAAACTGAATGTGACTGTCTTGGTGCCACCACCCGTCACCAGATCTGGAGCATGCTGCTGCGCGGTGGTGCGGTCCTGGTATTTAAAGCCTGGCTCGGCAAAGTCAAAACCGATAAAACCGAACTCGATACCAGCCAGTTTGATGAACTGTCCGATTTACTGTTTATCAAAACCCCGCCGCATGAACTGGCACAGCGTTTAGGTGTGGATATTCATTCCCATGAAGATCATATCTTCCTGATGTATGGCAATGATGTCTATTTGGACCGTTTTAACAGTCTGGAAACTGCCGCGCTATTTGTCGATTTAGGCGTCTATGATCCGGCATTTTTAAGCCTGCGCGATGACCGTATTGCCGACTACTTAAAATCTCAGGACTATGTGACTCAGGAACAGATTGATGAATTGCAATGCGCTTTGAATCCGCTGTTCTGTACCGATGCCACACCGAAACAGGATTGTCTGGCTTAAGCCTTAGCCGATCTGCAAAACAAAAAGGACATCATTTGATGTCCTTTTTATATATTTTTCAATATTTAGATTTTCTTTTCTTCAATATTCAGCGCATTAATCGCCAATACCGCCTGGGTACGGTTTTGTACGCCCAGTTTACGGAAAATCGCCGTCACGTGTGCCTTAATGGTCGCTTCAGAAACATCCAGTTCATAGGCAATCTGTTTATTCAGCAAACCTTCAGCCACCATCATCAACACACGGAACTGCTGCGGCGTTAAGGACTGAATCCGCTCTGCCAGTGCAGTTTCATCGGCAGCACGCGGGTCAAAATTGACATTGGCCGGCAGGTTTGGCGGTAACCAGATTTCGCCTTCCAGCACCTGACGAATCGCTTCGCCAATATGGCTTGGGTGGGCAGATTTTGGAATATAACCCATGGCACCATGCGCAATGGCACGCTGGATAATCGACACTTCTTCATGTGCCGACACCACAATAATCGGAATTGAAGGATATTGTGCACGCACATGCACCAGCGCCGAGAAACCCGAAGCGCCTGGCAAGTTTAAATCGAGGAGAACAAGATCAGGTTCAGGTCCTTTTTCTAAACGTTCATAGAATTCATTGACTGCAGCAGTTTCATGAATTTGAGCTTGCGGTAAGCTATAGCGTACAGCCTGAATTAAAGCATGACGAAACAGCGGATGATCATCAACGATTAAAATATTCATAAGTGACGTGAGAGATCTTGTGCACAATGGCTCCTATTCTACCCATACAAATGCGGTTAAGGATATGCAAGAGTGAACTATTTTTGGCTTAAACGAGATTTTTTGTCCGATTATTCATATTTTCTTACATTTTCTTAAATCTGAGATAGGAAATCTGATTTTGATATAACATTTATCAGCCTGATTCAGATGCTTATCTGAGTCGCATATAAGTATAAATTTCAATTATTTATTTCATTAAATTTAGTTATTAATTGCTCATTTTAAAGTTATCTGAAAAACAGATAACTTTTCTGTATTTGCTTATTTTACAGGGTAATTCAACTATTGATTAATAACAGACATTCCGAGATCAACCACAATTCAGGTAAGCCTATGTCTGTTTTCAATTCAACCAAACCACTCAATATTGTCGCAGTATCGGGCGGCTTAAATCATCCGTCTAAAACCGAAGCTTTGGTACAAGCCATTATTGATGAACTGGGCGAAGCCACCCCGATTCAGGTGCATTTTATTAAATTCAGTGAAATTGCCCCTTTGCTGGGCGGCGCCATTTACCGCAAGCAGTTGCCACAGCGCGTGCAGGATGATCTGGCTGCCGTTGAAGCGGCGGATGCGTTAATTGTCGGTACACCGGTATATCGCGCCTCCTTTACCGGTCTATTCAAACATTTCTTTGATTTTGTCGAACAGACTGCGCTGGTAGATGTACCGGTATTACTGGCGGCATCGGGGGGTAGTGACCGCCATGCCTTGGTACTGGAGCATCAGCTGCGTCCGTTATTCAGCTTTTTCCAGGCGCAAACCTTGCCTATTGGTGTCTATGCCACAGACCGTGACTTTACCCTGGAATACACCATCCATAGCGAGGCCCTGCGTGACCGGATTACGTTGGCTGTGGCACGCGCCCTGCCCATTCTGGAATGGGCACCGGCCAAAGGCCAGCGCGCCGAAGTGGTGAAAAGTAAAACCCAGCAGGCCAACCAGAACCTGGGCATTAATAAACAGATTGAGCAGGATGAAGTACTACCTTCTGCTGCAGTACCTAGTCTGGATGCAGCAGAATCGCGTCTGCATCAGAACAAGGTCAAACCGCAAGTGGCTTAATCTGCTGACCCGCTGGCATCCCCTTCTTCCGAGTGTAGTCTTGGCCATTGATCCTGCGGATTCAGGCTTGCAGCAGCCTGGGTCCGCAAGCTTGCAGCGAAACATCGCTGCAATGCCGGATCAAATAAACACAACAACAGGCCCCTTATTTTTCCCTCAAGACTCGGCTTGAGGGATTTTTTCATTTTATCTGACTCAATGAAATGAGAATGAAGCGGTTTTAGTCCTAAGAATAAAAACTGGGATCTGGCACTTTGCCAGTCAGCACCCATTCGCCCAGTTCCTGATATTTATAATCTACCGGATCATGCAGGGTCTGAGTACGCACATTGCGCCAGAAACGGTCCAGATTCAGCTGGGCGGTGGTGGCCCGTGCGCCCATTACCTGAAACATCTGCTCGGTAATATATAAAGAGGTATTGGTCGAGGCAATTTTGGCCGTAGCAATGGCCACCGCTACTTCACCGCGCTGTTCAGCCGTGAGTTCCGGTCCGATGCGCCAAGCCTGCTGCACACTCTGCACGGCTTTATCTGCCAAAAGCCGGACACTTTCTAGCTGCAGATAAAACTCGGCGCAATGCCGTTGAATAAACGGGTCATCCACCGCCTGCTCGACCCGAGATTTGGACCAGGCTTTTTGACCTTGCACGCTCTGAATCGCTGTTTCAAATGCCCCTTCGGCCACACCCAAAAACAGATGCACAAAAATCAGTTGTGCAATTAGCGGCCGCAAACTGGCATAAGGCGTACTTAGCGGTCCGGGATTCAGCAGCAATTCATGTTGATGAACACGCACCTGTTCAAAATGGGTCGTGCCGCTATCGGTCTGGCGCTGTCCCATATTGTGCCAATCACCCAGAAAATGAACGCCGCTCCGGGTACTCGGAATCACCGCAATCAAAAGCCTGCCGGTCGCATCATAACCGGAACAGAGCAACATGTCTGAATCGACCGAACCGGAGCAGAAGCTTTTATCGCCCTGAAACAGATATTCAGAATCTGAAACCGGTGTGACCGTGGTACGCCGATCCAGCGGATTCAGGGCATTGCCCCAGAACAGCTGCTGCTGAACTGTCTGTTGTAACCAGTGCTGATATTGTGCGGGCTGGGCAAACAGCTGCACGGTGGCAATCAGTAAATGATGAAATGCATAGACATGCGCCAAGGAGCTGTCCGCTTGTGCCAAAATCTGGACCGTTTTAAATATGGTCGGCCAGGTTGCACCCTGCCCGCCATATTCTGTCGGGATTGATAAACTCAACAACCCGCTACGGCGAATCAGATCACGCTCCGCTTTGGGATTACCGCCCTGCCGGTCACGTTCAGCAGCGGTCTGGGCAAACTGGTGGGCCAGTTGCCGGGCAATTTCAAGCGGGTCTAAAACAGTGGCCGTAGTCGGGTTCATCTGAAAATCATATCCTTGATCAATGGTTTTGTCGTGGGTGGAGCTGGCTGTTGTGCTCGCATCGTGTCCAGCTATGCTACACGGCTTTCAGCATAAAAATACCGCCTGCGAGAGGCGGTATTTTAATATTTATTTTTTAACGGCTGGCTTGCACCGTGGCAATCAGCTGATCTACCACTTGTGGTTCTGCCAGGGTTGAGGTATCGCCCAGACTATCCAGCTCATTGGCGGCAATTTTTCTCAAGATCCGGCGCATGATTTTACCGGAACGGGTTTTTGGTAAAGCCGGCGCCCAATGCAGCGCATCTGGAGTGGCCACCGGCCCCAGAATTTTCCGGACCCAGTTGACCAGTTCGGTACGCAGCTCATCACTTTCTGTCACGCCGGCTTGCAAGGTAACAAAGGTACAAATGCCCTGACCTTTAATATCATGCGGCATGCCTACCACCGCGGCTTCAGCCACTGCATCATGTGCCACCAGCGCACTTTCAATTTCAGCCGTGCCCAGACGGTGTCCGGAAATATTCAGGACATCATCGACCCGGCCGGTAATCCAGTAATAGCCATCTTTATCGCGGCGCGCGCCATCTCCGGTAAAGTAACTGCCCGGATAAGTGGCAAAATAGGCTTCAATAAAGCGAGCCGGATCACCCCAGATGGTGCGCATTTGCCCCGGCCAGGAATCCTTGATAATCAGGTTGCCTTCGGCTTCGCCTTCCAGCTCATTGCCTTCAGCATCAACTAGGGCCGGTTGTACCCCAAACAGCGGACGCGTGGCCGAGCCTGGTTTCAGTGGTGTTGCCCCTGGCAGCGGCGACATCAGAATCCCGCCGGTTTCGGTTTGCCACCAGGTATCCACAATTGGGCAGCGGCTTTCACCGACCACAGTGTAATACCAATTCCAGGCTTCCGGGTTAATCGGTTCACCGACCGAACCAAGCAGACGCAGACTGCTGCGGTCACTTTCCCGTACAAAGCTGTCGCCTTCACGCATCATGGCGCGAATCGCAGTGGGTGCGGTATATAAAATCGTGACGTTGTGTTTATCAATCAAATGTCCGGTGCGCGCCCAGGTCGGATATTGTGGTACCCCTTCAAACATCACCGTGGTGGTGCCGTTCGATAATGGCCCGTAAATCACATAGGAATGCCCGGTCACCCAGCCGACATCAGCGGTACACCAGAACACATCATCCTGTTTAATATCAAAAACTTCACGAAAGGTACTGTTGACATAGGTCAGATAACCACCAGTGGTGTGCAGCACCCCTTTCGGCTTACCGGTTGAGCCGGAGGTATATAAAATAAATAATGGATCTTCGGCATTCATTGGCTCAGGCGGGCAAATTTCATTGACCGTCATGATTTCCATGTGATACCACAGGTCACGCCCGGCTTTCATTTCAATCGGGTTACCGGTCCGGTGGACCACAATCACGTTTTGCACCGACTCGGTACCGGCCACAGTAAGGGCCTGATCGACATTGGCCTTTAAATAAATCGGCTTGCCGCCGCGCATGGCCGAATCTGCGGTAATCACCAGTTTGGCCTGGCTGTCTTCAATCCGGCTGGCCAGCGAATCTGGAGAGAATCCACCAAACACCACACAATGCACCGCGCCAATCCGGGCACAGGCCAGCATGGCAATGGCAGCCTCGGACACCATTGGCATATACAGCACTACGCGGTCGCCTTTGGTGACGCCATTTTTCTTCAGCACATTGGCAAAGCGGCAGGTTTCATCGTACAGCTCACGGTAGGAAATAATTTTATGCCGTGAAGGATGGTCACCTTCCCAAATAATTGCCGGTTTATAAGGATGTTCTTTTAAATGCCGGTCCAGACAGTTGGCACTGACATTGAGCTGGCCATCGGCAAACCATTCAATCTTGAAATTGTCCGGATCAAAATTGGTATTTTTGACCTGGGTAAACGGTTTAATCCAGTCCAGACGCTTGGCCTGCTCGGCCCAGAACTCGTCGGGTTGTTCAATGGATTGCTGATAACGTTCGAAATATTCTGCCTCGTTGGTACGCGCAGTTTTCTTAAATTCTTCGGGTACAGGATAGATCTCATTCATATTATACTTCCTTGATCTTCTCTCATCTCATCACGAGATGTATGCCACATTCTTGATTTTTTATTTCTGCATATCAGCAGTATGACGCTTATTTTTTCTCCACCACAATCATGCTTTGGTCGTAGCGATTGATTTAATTTTAAGCACAGATACACCAGCAGATTCAATGTCTTTGCCGTACTTTTCAGTATAAAAGCAGTAGCTTTATCTATAAAAACAACCCGCTTGCAGTCAAAACCGCAGTGCACTTTGCAAAAATCGGCAGCGCGCTTGCAGAATGTTTATTAAAATCCGGCCGGATTTCAGGCAAAATACGATTTTATTGCTGAGGACTGGCAGATTCGTGGCCGAAGAAAAAACCCAACTGGGCGAAGTCACCCAAGAAACTTCCGAGCTGATTCAACAGGCCACGGAAAAAACCACCCAGAAAGTCATTGAACATACCCATAAATACAATGATGCCTATTCTGCTATTGATAAAATCATGGAAGGCTTCTGGGAGCGTGTGCCCTATTTCCTGATCGCGCTTGGCGTGATTCTGATTTTCTGGCTGATTGCACAGTTATTTAAGTTTTTTGTGAAAAAAACCTTATCCAACCGCAGTTATACCCGGCAGAATCTGGTGCTGGTACTGAACCGGGTTGGCAGTTCGGTGATTATCTTCTTCGGTTTCTTAATTGGTCTGGTGATTGCCATTCCTGGTTTTACCCCAAGCCAGCTGATGAGCGCCCTCGGGATTGGTTCGGTTGCCATTGGCTTTGCCTTTAAGGATATTTTCCAGAACCTGCTTTCCGGCGTACTGATTTTACTGAGCGAGCCCTTTAAAATTGGCGACAGCATTCTGGTGAATGGACTGGAAGGTACGGTCGAAGATATCCAGATTCGCGCGACCTTTTTACGCTCGGCCGATGGTCGCCGCATTGTGATTCCCAATGCCACGGTCTATACCAGCGCCATTACCGTCAATACTGCCTTTCCACGCCGCCGCTGCGAATTTGTGGTCGGTATTGGTTATGAAGATGACATCCAGAAAGCCAAAGATCTGGTGATGTGCATTCTGAAACGTGACCCGACCATTCTGACCCAGCCTGAATTTAGCGTTAATGTCGATGCGCTGGCCAATTTCTCGATCAATTTACGCGTGCAATGGTGGATTAATACCAGTGAAACCAATAGCGCCGCATCAATCAGTAAAATACAGGAAGAAGTCATTCAAAACTTTGCCGAACAAGGCATTTCTATTCCTTACCCGGTGCAGGAAGTGAAAGTCTATCGCGGTGATCCATCGGTGGCAGACAGCTCAGAGGCTAAATAAACGTCCCAGCACATACGGAATCACGGTTTCCGTGCGGATAATCCGGTTGCCCAGACTCACCGCCTGGCAGCCGTTGTGTATTAAAAGATCGACCTCATAAGGAATAAAACCGCCTTCTGGCCCAATCACAATGCTACAGGGATGCTGAATCGCGGCAGGCATGCGCATCTCTGCATAGGGATGTGCCACATAGGCGGGACAGTCGGCGCTAATCAGACCCGGTAAAACATCTTCAACAAAGGGTTTAAAGCGTTTGTACAGTTCAACTTTTGGTGCAATGGTATCGCCAGCCTGCTCCAGCCCCAGCTCAATATAATGCTCCAGCTGCTGTAAAAATGGCGTCTGCCAGTAGCTTTTATCGACCCGATAGCTATGCATCAGGATAATTTTTTCCACCCCGACCGTAACCGCATCCATAATTAAACGGCGCAGCACTTTCGGCCGTGGTAAAGCAACAATCAGCGTCACTGGCAATTTCGCTGGCACAGCTTCTTCTTTTAACGGTTTTAGACGAACCGTTTTTTCTGTAATTTCGATAATTTCCGTGAGATACCGTTTGCCTTCACGAATCCCAACTTTCAGGGTATCACCAACCTGAATATCCAGATGCTGTTGCAAATGCGCTAACTGCCGCGTTGAACTAATCGACCACAGTTCAGATTCAGTTTGGCGAGGATCAAGAAGGACAATATTCATAAAAAAATAACTCAACAAATCCATCACTGGATAGGCGGAAACGTCATCCACAACGGTCCGAGGCAGGACTCCTTTTTCCAAACTAAAGTAAAAGAAGAAGAGTTCCTGGCATTAAATCGATAAAGAGAAGGCTCAGTTTTAATCTGATCTCGTAAATCCATGAAAATCAGCTTCTTTACCCATCAGAATATCATCAAAGATATTGATCAATTACCTGAATATGCTTTGCCAGTGAACCCTGATTCTGCTGCATAATCTTTTGTGCTGCAGTATTTAAAGTCAGTGCTTTGGAGGAATCCGATAAGATCTCCAGCATGGTCTGTGCCGCTTGTTCAGCATTCTCTACCACCACCACCGCTTGAGCGTCGACAAACTCATCGACAATGGTCTGGAAGTTAAAATAATTCTTACCCAGAATGGTCGGCACATGCAGCGCTATCGGCTCCAGAATATTATGCCCACCACCCGGTTCATTTAAAGAACCGCCAACATAACAGGCCTGACTCAGACCGTACCAGAGCCACATTTCGCCCATTGAATCGGCCAGATAGACCTGGGTATCCGCTTCAATAGTTTGTCCCAAACTGCGGCGTTGGGTACGCAAATCCAAAGCCTGTGCGGCGTGAAAGACCTCATCAAAACGTTCCGGATGGCGCGGTACCACAATACAAACCAGCGCCGGATCTGCTATCAAGGCTGGTTTTAACACGGCCAGTACGTCTTTTTCTTCCGGTGCATGGGTGCTGGCCAGTGTGATCACTTTACGGCCTGCCAGCTGCCAGTCCTGCTGCAACATGTTGGCCTGTTCAATAAAGGCCGGCGGTGCACTAATATCAAACTTGATACTACCCACCACCTGGGTCTGTTCAGCAACTGCACCGAGTGCCACAAAACGGCTATGTGAGGCCTGATCTTGTACCAACAGCTGCGTCAAACCCTGCAACATCGCCCGGGTCAGGCCGGAGACTTTGGCATAGCCTTTGGCCGATTTTTCGGACAGCCGTGCATTCAGCAACAGGCACGGCACATGGAAGTTTTTGGCCTGATCAATCAGGTTCGGCCACAGCTCGGTTTCCATCAACAGCAATAATTTCGACTGATATTTCTGATAAAAATCGGCAATCAGATGTTTCTGGTCGGCTGGTAAATACACTGCCTGAAACAGCGCCTCATACGGTGCTTTTAAAAAGAGAGATTTAGCCCGTGCCTGTCCGGTTTTGGTGGTGTTGGTGACCAGCACCGGATGACCGGCTTTTAAATAATGTTCAATTAAAGGCTGGGCCGCGTTGGTTTCTCCCACCGAGACCACATGAAACCAGATCGCCTGCAGATTTTTCGGCGGCTGAAATGGCCCGAAACGCTCTACAATTTCCTGCTGATACTGCGCTTCACTCTCGGCCCGCTTTTTAATACGCGACCGATACAACGGTTTTAGAACAGATAACGCTGCGTTATACCAAAACGGAGTAGCCAAAGAGATGCCTCAAACTGATTTTTTGCCCTGAGAATATAACAGAGCCCTATCCGCATGTTAATGGATATGGCTCCAAATAAAAAAGCAAAGCAACAACGCGGCTGCTTTAGTCGGCATTCACCACGCTTTCAGCCAGGCTTGGATAATCGGTATAGCCTGCTGCACCCTGCACCCCAATCATGGTCTCTAGCTGCAGTTCATTTAGCGGTGCATCATCCAGCAAACGTTCATATAAATCCGGGTTGGCAATATAAGCCTTACCAAAAGACACGGCATCGGCTTTGCCCGAAGCCAGCAGTTCAATCGCATCGGCACGGCTTAAACGCATATTGGCAATGTAGGGAACACCACCTGAACGCTGTTTCATATACTCGGAAATACTGTCTTCTGCCAAATATTCACGGGTAAAGAAAAACGCGATCTGACGTTTACCCAATTCCTGCATCACATAGCCAAATGTTTCACGTGGATCATCATCGCCCATATCATGCTCATCACAACGTGGTGCCAGATGCACACCAACACGATCCGCGCCCCAGACTTCGATCAAGGCATCCACCACTTCCAGCAGGAAACGAGCCCGGTTTTCAACAGAACCACCGTATTCATCTTCACGCTTGTTGGTCTTGGTTTGCAGGAACTGGTCAATCAGATAACCATTGGCGCCATGCAACTCTACTCCATCAAAACCGGCGTCTTTGGCACGAATTGCAGCCTGCTTATATTGCTCGGTAATGGCATGAATTTCTGAGATTTCCAGCGGACGTGGAAGAACATAAGGGCGCTTAGGACGTAACAGGCTGACATGACCGGCCTGTTGTACTGAACTCGCCGATACCGGTGTTTCACCATTTAACAGCTCTGGATCAGAAACACGCCCCACATGCCATAGTTGGGCAACGATTAAACCACCCTTCTCATGTACAGCATTGGTGACCCGCTTCCAGCCTTCGACCTGTGCATCTGTAAATAGCCCAGGTGTATTGCGGTAACCATTAGCTTCTTCAGAAATAACTGTCGCTTCAGAAATAATCAGGCCTGCACTTGCACGTTGGGCATAGTACTCAGCCATCATCGCGGTTGGGACACGCTCATCGGTTGCACGACTACGGGTTAAAGGCGCCATGATGACACGGTTTTTTAATTCAAGCGCACCCAGTTTCAGGGGGGTATTTAATTCAGCCATACTGACTCCGACCTCCAGATATGTTTTAGAGGTGTTGTTGTAGATGTTCGATGTACTGCTGAATCAAAGCTTCGTTGCGGGAGAAATATGACCATTGCCCATGTTTGGTGGCGGTAATTAATCCCGCCTGCTGTAACACGGACAAATGATTGGACATGGTGGACTGCGAAACTTGCCCTAATTTTTCAATCTGGCCCGCACAAACACCACGCTGAAAGCCGCCACATTCTTCGGCAGACAGAAACTGCTCTGGTGTTTTTAACCATTCCAGAATTTGCCGGCGTGTGGGATTTGCCAGTGCTTTAAAGATCAGATCAAAGTCCATAGTCACATCACATAGTCGTGCGCAACAAAGCTGATTGCAGCATTTATCCCATTATATCGTATTTTTTCGATTTATATATCGAATATTTTAGATATAAGAGTCACAAACTGTATCTGCCTTGCTACGCAGAGAGTTAAAAGGTCTGCTTACAGGCCTTGTTTCAAGCTTGCTTCAATAAATTTATCCAGATCACCATCCAGAACTGCACCTGTATTTGAATTTTCAACACCAGTACGTAAGTCTTTGATACGTGAGTCATCCAGTACATAAGAACGGATCTGGCTACCCCAACCAATGTCAGACTTCGAGTCTTCTAATGCCTGAGCGGCTTCATTACGTTTGCTCATTTCCAGTTCATAGAGTTTTGCACGTAACTGTTTCCAGGCATGGTCACGGTTGGCATGTTGTGAACGCTGGTTCTGACAGGCCACCACAATACCGGTTGGAATGTGGGTTAAACGCACGGCAGAGTCAGTTTTGTTAATGTGCTGACCACCGGCACCCGATGCACGATAGGTATCGGTACGGACATCTGACGGATTGATTTCAATTTCAATATTGTCATCTACTTCAGGCGAAACAAACACTGCAGAGAATGAAGTATGACGGCGGTTACCCGAGTCAAATGGTGACTTACGCACCAAACGATGGACACCCGATTCAGTACGTAACCAGCCATAGGCATACTCACCTTCGACACGAATCGTCGCGGATTTAATCCCGGCGACATCCCCGTCAGATTCTTCCATTAATTCAGCTTTAAAACCATGACGTTCGATCCAGCGCATGTACATACGTAGCAGCATTGAAGCCCAATCCTGTGCTTCGGTACCGCCAGAACCGGCCTGAATTTCGACATAGCACGGGTTCGGGTCCATTGGATTGTTAAACATCCGGCGGAATTCAAGTTTTGCCAGCTCTTCTTCAGCGGCGCTCAATTCGGCCTGCACATCTTCCAGCATGGCTTCTTCATCGGCTTCCACCGCCAGATCCAGCATCGCCTGTGCATCTTCGAGCTGTGTTGCCAGACCGTCTAATACATTCAGGACGTTCTCAAGCTCGCCTTTTTCTTTGGCCATGGCTTGGGCGCGGTTCTGGTCATTCCAGATGGCCGGATCTTCCAATTCACGGAGAACTTCTTCTAAACGCTCTTTTTTAAGATCGTAGTCAAAGATACCCCCGTAGTGTTTGACCACGTTCGTTCAAGTCTTTTAGCTGGTTTAGATAAGGATTAATTTCCACGTAAATTCTCTCAATTAACAATGAAGCTCAATAACCAATAATTGTAGCACAGACCTGTTCAGGCATTGCCACCCTGCAGCTATTTCCAGCACAACTTTTCTAGACATAAATAGCCAGCCAATCCCTACGCATATTCAGCTTAAATTTGCCTGAAATATTTAGATCTACAATTTCCATTTACTCTAGCGTTGAAGGAGATCTGACACATATTTGATGGTTTTATAGTCAATATTTAGAAAATTCACAAAATCTACATAGTTTTAATAAAACAAAACATTTAATTATTTCATTTTTATTTCAATCACTTAAACTCAAATCATTACACAAACTTACGACTGAAACAATGCGGTAACTTTCTGATGATTGACGCTGAAATTTTTTAGCCTAGACTAAAAGTTGTAACAAAAAGTTTAACTGTTAACCAGATTTCAGAGGGGTAATTTCCATGAAAAAATTAGCAATCGCATCAGCCCTACTTTCAGCTTTGGCTATCACTGGTACTGCGAACGCATACCAAGCTGAAATTGGTGCATCAGCAGCTTATGTCGATCCAGACAACGGTAGTTCAGGCAACGCTTTTGGTGTAGATGGTACTTATTACTTTAACCCTGTACAAACCCGTAATGCGCCTTTAGCTGAAGCAGCCTATCTTGACCGTGCTAGTAATGTTGGTGCATATGCAACATTTGCAGACCGTGGTAATACCGACAGTAATACTTACGGTGCTAATGTAGAAGTATTTGTACCGAATTCTGATTTTTATTTATCGGGTGGTGTAAGCCAAAATGAGCGCGAATCTGTAAATCAATTTGGTCAAAAATATGATTGGGATACAACTTATTATCAAGCAGAAGTCGGTTATTTACCAGCACCAGGCTTGCTAATTGCCGCAGGTCTTAAAGGTTATGACGATGACAACGACGATGGCGTAGACCCAACATTACGTGCCAAATATGTAACTACACTTTCAAATGGTAAAGACATCAACCTTGAAGCAGGCGCTGCTTTTGGTGATCTAGATGAATACAATCTAGCAGCAGACTACTACATTGATAAAACCCTAAGTGTAGGTGTGGATTATTACGACAATGATCTTCAAAATACTAACGAGTTTGGTATCAATGCACGTAAATTCTTTACCCCACAAGTGAGCTTAGAAGGCCGTGTAGGCTTTGGTGAAGCTGGTAATGCTGACTACAATAGTTTTGGTGTCGCTGCGAAATATCGCTTCTAATCCCTCACATTAAAAGCAAAAAAATCCGCTCAAATTTGAGCGGATTTTTTATTTGGATTACTGCTCCAAATGCACAATCTGCAACTGCAAACTCACATTGCCATTAAACACATTGCGCTCTAATTCATAAACCAAACGCACATCATCCAGCATCGGGTTAAATTCAAATTTATCTTTGGCACCAAACGCGATCGCATCAATCACCTGCCCATTTTCCAAAGCCACGCGTAATTTAAGATGTACATCTTTGAGCCAACGATAATCCACAATCTGAAATTGCCCCTCAAAAATTGGCGGTGGAAATTTCTGCCCCCACGGCGCCAAGTGCTGCAAGGTATGCACAGTTTCTAAATGAAAATCTTCTACCGGCAATTCACCATCGGTCCATAAGGTGGCCTGAAACAGCTCAGGGTCCATGCTGGCAATCAGCTGTTCAAAAATCTGCCTAAATTCCTGAAAATGAGCTTTTTGAATGGTCAGTCCGGCCGCAGCCGCATGTCCGCCAAAATGGCTGACCAGATGCGGATACTGCTCGGCTACCTGTTCAATCGCATCACGGATATGAATACCATCAATGGAACGTGCCGACCCTTTAATATGAATACCATCTTCATCAGCCGCAAACACAATACTCGGGCGATGGAACTGTTCTTTCAGCCGACCTGCGACAATACCAATCACCCCTTGATGCCAATGCGGCTCAAACATGATTAAGGCCGCAGGCAGTTCGCTAGCATCGAGCTGGATTTTTTCCAGTTCCTGCAATGCTTCCTGCTTGATCTGCCCTTCAACCTGACGACGCTCTACATTTAACTGGTTTAACTGTTCAGCGAAGCGATAAGCAGTTTGTGCATCATTGGCCAGCAGACATTCAATACCAATATCCATGGTTTCCATTCGGCCCGCGGCATTAATCCGTGGTCCCAACACAAAACCTAAATCCTGGGCTTTTAGGCTGGCTGCCTCTCGTCCGGCTATATCCAGCAGTGCTGAAATTCCCGGCCGACACAGATGTTGCTGGATTTTTTTCAGTCCGGCATCCACCAGAATACGGTTGTTATAGTCCAGACTGGCCACATCGGCATAGGTGCCCAAGGCCACCAGATCCAGATATTGGGTCAGATTGGAACTGGATTTGCCTTGTTTTTTACGATAGCTGGACAGGTTGGCCAAGACATAAAATGCCACCCCGACGCCCGCCAAGGCTTTACTCGGAAATTCGCAGCCGAGCTGGTTCGGATTGACGACGGCATCCGCCGCTGGTGTAGCTTTGGTGGTCAGGTGATGGTCGGTAATAATAACCTGCATACCATGTGCTTGCGCCTGTTCCACGCCGGCATGGCTGGAAATACCATTATCAACGGTAATTAATAAATCAGGCTGAAAGCGGGTAAAGGCCAGATCGGCAATTGCCGGAGTCAGGCCATACCCATATTTAAACCGGTCCGGCACCAGATACTGTACCTTGGCACCCAATTCACGCAAGGCCAGTACCATTAAGGCGGTACTAGTGGCACCATCGGCATCATAATCACCGACAATGACAATCTCTTTGTGCTCGTCAATGGCCTGATCCAGAAGCTGAATGGCCTGATCCAGCCCTTTCATGGTCGGCGCCAGCAAGTGTTTCAGCTTCAGTTCCAGTTCCTGCTCGGATTGCACACCACGTCGCGCCAAAATCTGGGCAATCAACGGCGTCACGCCCTGAAAACTTTCAGGGCGTGTCAGAAAAGGTCGTTGTTTAATCTGTATATTCGACATTTAAGGCATCAGTCGTTGCAGTGTCCATGCCCCATCGGTTTTTTCATAACTTAAACGGTCATGTAAACGATTCGGGCGCCCCTGCCAAAATTCATAATAATCCGGTTCCAGACGATAACCGCCCCAGAATTCCGGCTTGCTCAGTACATCCTGCTCACCCACCTGGGCAGCAAGCTGTGCAAAACGCTGTTGCAACGCTTCACGGCTGGCAATCACACCACTTTGCGGGGTACTGATATGCGCCGCAATCTGGCTGTCACGTGGACGCTTGTTATAGTACAGATGCGACTCTTCCTCCGGAATTTTACTCACCCGGCCGCTAACCCGAATCTGGCGTTCCAGTTCCGGCCAGTAAAACAGCAATTCCGCATAAGGATTTTCCAGTAAGTCGGTGCCTTTCTGGCTGTCATAGTTGGTATAAAAGTCATAACCAAGTTCGGTTGCACCGCGCAGTAGCACGGTACGCACATGCGGACGGCCCTGCGCATTGGCTGTAGCCAAAGACATGGCATAGGGTTCATGCAGCTTGATTTCCAGCGCATGATTAAACCAGTTTAAAAACTGCTGATGCGGATCAGCCAAAGCGGCTGACTCATGCAGCTCGCCTTTTTGATAGCTTAAACGTAATTCACTTAAGTCTTTAATTAAATCAGACATCTATACTCCCCTTAGGCAGCAATCGCATGATGACGCACGGCATCGGCCAGATGGTTGGCCAGTACGGTCACTTCCTGCTGGTCATCCCCTTCGACCATTACACGAATCACCGGTTCAGTGCCTGACTTACGAATCAGGATACGGCCACGGCCTTGCAGCTGCGCTTCTGCTTTACCAAATTCTTCCACTAAAGCGGGCACGGCATACGGGTCAAACATGGCCTCTAAACGTACATTCACCAGCACTTGCGGGAACAGTTTAAAATCGGCAACCAGTTCATGCAGGGCTTTGCCCTGCTCTACCATGACGGTTAAGACCTGTAATGCGGCAATAATCGCATCACCAGTGGTGCTTTTATCCAGAGTCAGGACATGGCCCGATGGCTCACCGCCGATATTCCAGCCATTTTCCTCAAGCGCCTGCAACACATAGCGGTCACCAACTTTGGCCCGGACAAACTCGACTCCAGCTTTTTCTAACGCCAGTTCCAGTGCCATATTGCTCATGACAGTTCCGGCAATACCTGCCGGTTTGTTTTTGGCCTGCGTCGCCAGAATATAAAGGATATGATCGCCGGTGATCTGCTCACCATTTTTGTCAACCATAATCACCCGGTCAGCATCGCCATCAAAGGCAATGCCCAAATCCGCCTGATGTTCTACCACCGCCTGCTGTAACTGTTCCGGATGGGTCGAACCACAATCTTCATTAATATTCAGACCATCTGGGGTGTTATATAGCGGAATGACCTTGGCACCCAGCTCTTTAAATACCGCCGGACCAACGTTATAGGCTGCACCATTGGCACAGTCCACCACAATTTTTAAATGGTTCAGATCGAAATGATAAGGAAAGGTCGATTTACAGAATTCGATATAACGTCCGGCAGAGTCTTTAACGCGGAAGCTTTTACCCAGATTGGCGTTATCTTCAATCTGAATTTCATTTTCGAGTTCTTGATTAATCGCTTCCTGCAGTTCATCCGGCAGTTTTTTGCCTTCGCTGGAGAAGAATTTAATCCCGTTATCAAAATACGGGTTATGCGATGCAGAAATGACAATGCCCAGACTGGCATGTAAGGCACGGGTTAAATGTGCAATCGCGGGGGTCGGCAATGGCCCCAGTAAATGTACATAAATACCGGCAGCGTTCAGACCAGCCTGTAGCGCCGATTCCAGAATATAACCTGACAGACGGGTATCTTTGCCCAGTACCACAATCGGTTTATTTTTCTTGCTGTATTTTTTTAAAACTTTACCTGCCGCGAAACCTAGTTTCAATGCAAACTCTGGTGTAATTGGAAGCTCCCCAAACTTGCCACGTATACCATCGGTTCCAAAATAACTCATGTCTTACTCACTTCTTATAGGGTTATGGTGATTTTCATCATCCTGTTTCAACACGCTTACTTTACACCAAAATTAAAAAAGCCGTCACATTTATGACGGCTTTTCTATAAGGCGAATTACCAAAAATCAACCAACGCGATAGTTCGGTGCTTCTTTGGTAATGGTCACATCATGCACGTGAGATTCAGACATACCGGCTGCAGTAATCTTCACGAATTTGGCATTCTGACGCAGGTCTTCAATGGTTGAAGAACCGGTATAACCCATTGATGAACGTAAACCACCCATCATCTGATGCACGATATTACCCATTGGGCCTTTGTACGGTACGCGACCTTCAATACCTTCTGGCACCAGTTTTTCAGCACCGGCTTTAGAGTCCTGGAAGTAACGGTCTGCAGAACCGGTTGCACCCGCCATGGCACCCAATGAACCCATACCACGATAAGCCTTGTAATAACGGCCCTGGAAGAATTCAACTTCGCCCGGTGCTTCTTCAGTACCAGCCAGCAGTGAACCGACCATAATCGTGCTGGCACCTGCGCCAATCGCTTTGGCCATATCGCCAGAGAAACGGATACCACCATCCGCGATCAATGGAATCTGTTCTTTTAATGCATTTGCTACAGAGTCAATCGCCGAGATTTGCGGCATACCAATACCGGCCACAATACGGGTGGTACAGATAGAACCCGGACCAATACCGACTTTCACTGCATCTGCACCAGCATCTAATAACGCAAGCGCAGCATCACCCGTTGCGATGTTACCACCAATGACTTGCACTTGCGGATAGTTCTGTTTTACCCAGCGTACGCGTTCAATTACACCGGCAGAGTGACCGTGTGCAGTATCGACTACAATCACGTCCACACCAGCTTCAACCAGCGCTTCTACACGGCTTGGGGTTTCTACACCGGTACCGACTGCAGCACCTACGCGTAAACGACCGAGGTCATCTTTACAGCTGTTTGGATAAAGTTCGGCTTTACGGAAATCGGTGACCGTAATTAAACCACGCAGTTCGTTGTTCTCACCCACCACCAGTACTTTTTCAATACGGTGCTGTTGCAACAGTGCCTGGATATTTTCTTTTGATTCGCCTTCACGCACCGTCACCAGACGGTCCTGACCGGTCATGATGTTGCTGACCGGCTGCTCCAGATTGGTTTCAAAGCGTGTATCACGACCGGTGACGATGCCCACCACTTTGCCATCTTTCACCACAGGCACACCGCTGATGTTGTTGGCTTGAGTTAAGGCAATCAGTTCACGTACTGTGGTTTCTGGGGTCACAGTGATCGGGTCTTTGACCATACCGGCTTCAAATTTTTTCACACGACGTACTTCAGCCGCCTGCGCTGCGATATCCATGTTTTTATGCAGGATACCAATACCGCCATTTTGCGCCATTGCAATGGCCATACGGGATTCAGTCACCGTATCCATGGCTGCAGACACAAGAGGAATATTCAGATTAATGCCGCGAGTTAAACGTGTCTTTAGAGAGACATCTTTTGGGAGGACAGTTGAGTAGGCAGGGAGTAATAAGACATCATCGAAGGTTAGCGCTTCTTGAACGATGGTCAACATAACAGTCTCACTGGTAATTTCCGTGCGCTATTATAAACAAATCTTGCTATAAATTTCATTTGTTATTGCATAAATAATTATTTATTCCGCACATCCTGACAATTCGGATGAGTTTGCTGATGAAAAAAGCAGGCCATGGCCTGCTTTTCTACGATAACAGCATCTGGATGCTGAAGTCTTTAACTGACCCGGTCAAAATCCGGGTCCTGGCCATCATTGGCCGCTTCGACCAACACCAGCGGAATCAGGTTATGCGCACGGCGTGCCTTATTGCACTGCTCATCGGCAATCTGTACCTCTTTGCAACTGGAACTGCGCTGCTCGTACATAGAGCAGCTGACCTGTTGTCCGACCGTTCCCTCCAGCGCAATACAACGCGGATTGGCCTGATTGGTCCCTTTCATGCATGAATAGAGGGCATTTACCGGTTCGGTATAATGCTCAGGCATGGGAATGCCTTCTGCCCAGTAAAATGAAACTCTAAAATAGGTGCAGCATGCGCCGCAGCTAAGACACGCATCTGAGGAAGCAACTTGAGACAACATTGTTAAAATTCTCGTCATCAAAAAAGAGTTTTTTTGGGGAAGAAAATATAAAAAATGTTGTTTTTACACTCAAGTTATTTTTTCAGTTTTTTACGCGATTTTTTGGCTTAAGTCGGACAGGTAAATACCGACTCATCCATCAGGTCGACACCGCATTCCAGCGTTTCAATCCAGTCCAGGAACTGGTTGATCTGCTCCTTGCCCACAAACGCGGTACCATGCTGCGGTACAATCATTTCGACATCCATTTGACGCACCATATTCACCCATAAACGGATGACTTTATTGGCACACATATAACGCTGATGAAAAGCTTTCATTTTTGGAATATGCGCGGCAAAGTTTTCTAACGGCTTGGATGCATCTTCGACCATTGAAGCGCCCATATCGCCGGAAAACAGGATTTTGGCCACCGGATCATAAAACTGGAAATTACCGACCGAATGCAGAAAATGCGCAGGAATGGCGACAATGGATGCCTGTCCCAATGGAATCACCTGGCCATGATCTGGCAGTTCAATCAGACGCTCCAGCCAGTTGCCTTTCATCCGGTCACTCATAAAGGCCGAGTTCAAGTGCGGCAAGAAACGCGCCCACAATTTCGAAGCCACCACTTTGGCATCGGTATACACCAGCCAGCGCGGCATTGAGGTAATAATATCCGGGTCCTGATGTGATGCCATCACATAGTCCAGATTGGTCAGGCGGGTATATTTATTCAGTTCCATGGTTAGCGGTACATAGGTCAAATCGCCGCCCGGGTCCAGAACTGCGGCACGGTCATTGTCCAGAATCAGAAACTGGTTGGCCTGTACGCCCTCACCTTTGACCAGACTGGTGAAACTGATACATTTATGCGTGCCATTATCAAATAATACTTGTGATGTGGTGCGATCGAACGCCATACCTTGTCCCCAAAAAAATCTTATCTTTACATTAAATTTTTAATTCCCTATAAAATAAAGGGTATTCCGCCAACTTACAATCAATATACAATTTAACTTTCAACTATTTTGTAGAAGCACGGGTCAGGTTCAGCCCATAAAAAAGCCCAACCGGGAAGATTGGGCCAAAATCAGTAGCAGCCTTTAAAAGAAATAATATTGCAACAAGGTGCTGACCCCGATGATCAGGAAAATCAGTGCACCAATTTTATGAATCAAGGATACCGGTAATTTCTCTGCCATTTTATTGCCGATAAATACTGCCGGCGCATTGGCAATCATCATCCCCAAGGTGGTGCCAATCATCACCCAGAAAATACTGTCAAAACGCGCAGCCAGCGCCACGGTTGCAATCTGGGTTTTATCGCCAATTTCTGCCAGGAAGAACAGAATAAAGGTGGCACCAAACACTCCGTATTTCTGCCATTTGTTGATGCTTTCATTTTCATCATCCAGCTGATCCGGAATCAGCATCCAGATCGCCATTCCAATAAAACCGAGTGCCAGAATCCAGCGCAGAATTTCAGGACTTAAAATGGTGGTAATCCATTGTCCCAAGGCTGCAGATAAACCGTGATTGATCAGGGTAGCGGCCAGAATCGCCAGCAGAATTGGCAGCGGTTTACGGAAGCGGGCCGCCAGTAACAGGGCCAACAGCTGGGTTTTATCACCCATTTCGGCCAAAGCGACAATTGCAGTTGAGATCAGGAATTCATACATGATGGATTTCTCTGGCTAGCACACATACCAATGACCTATCCCTCCTGCTAGCCAAATCTGCAGAGTGATAAATCAAAGGTCTTGCCAACAAAAGAAAGCTTGAGAAAAGCATTTTGGTTCTTTGCTATGATGACCATGCCCTGTTGAGCAAATATGTTGACCATCACCTTTTTACTTTGCGTAAAAAGCGGCTACTCCCCAATGAAGTGCTGTTATTGTAATCGGCCACAGAAAAAACTCAAGTACCAAAAGCAAAAACCCTGCCGAAGCAGGGTTTTTTTCAACTTTGCGTGTTCTCCGTCACAGAGAAACACCAAGCGGCGTTTTAGATTAACAAAGTCCGGATATCTTTGAGCAGCTTGGTCAGCTTGTTGGTAAATCGGGCTGCATCTGCGCCATTAATCACACGGTGATCATAAGACAGCGACAACGGCAGCATTAAGCGTGGATCAAAGCCTTCGCCATTCCAGACCGGTTGCATAGTGGCAGGAGAAATCCCCAGAATTGCCACTTGCGGCCAATTCACCAGCGGCGTAAAGGCAGTACCACCAATTGCGCCAAGGCTGGAAATGGTAAAGTTGGCGCCTTGTAGGTCTTTCGGTGACAGTTTCTTGTCACGCGCTTTTTGGCCCAGCTCGCCCAGTTCAATGGCAATCTGCTTAATCGATTTTTGATCCGGATTACGCAGTACCGGTACGGTCAGGCCATCTGGTGTCGCTACCGCAATCCCCATATGGATTTCATTGCGGAGCAGCACAGACTTGCCATCATCAGACAAGTGACCGGCAAACTCGCGTTCTTCTTTCAGCAAATAGGCCACTGCCTTAATAATAAAGGCCATAATGGTCAGGCTGATGCCCTCTTTCTTGAAGTTGCCTTTCAGCTCATTACGCCATGCTTCCAGTTCGGTGATGTCTGCTGCATCAAACTGGGTTACTTGCGGAATGTAGTTGTTTAAAGATAGCTGTGGGATGGACACTTGCTGCAAGCGGGTTAAAGCTTTCTCTTCCACACCACCAAACGCATCGAAACTTGGCAATTTCGGCAAGCCCAATGGTGCTGCTGCCACCGCTGCGGCCGCCGGAGCAGTTTGCGGTGCTGTCAGACGCGACTTCACATAGGCCACCAGGTCTTCTTTCATAACCCGTGCATGTGGACCGGAAGCTTTGACATCGGCCAAGATGACACCCAGTTCACGTGCCAGTTTACGCACTGCAGGACCAGCATATACTTTCGAGTTCGCTGCATTTTGCTCTTTGGTGAGCTTGTCTGCAGTATGTGTACTCGGTACAGCGCTTGAGGCCTGTGCGGCTGGCGCAGCAGGTGCGGCTTTTTGTGCTGGCGCTTCAGCTTTTGCTGCCTGCGGTGCAGGCGCTGTCTGACCTTCCGCCTCAATAGTCACCAAGGCAATGCCTTCTGACACATTCTGGCCCAGCTCGACATGAATCGCCTTGATTACACCCGCGGCGGTACTTGGCACTTCAACCGTGGCCTTGTCCGATTCCACCACAATAATACTTTGATCTTTTTCGACCGTATCACCGACCTGAACCAGAATTTCTGCAACCGCGGCTTTATCAACCCCTAAATCCGGGACCTTCACTTCGACATCACCCGCCGGTGCTGCAGAAGCTGGCGCTGCTGGTTCAGCTTTGGGTTCAGGCGCCGCCTGAGCAGCAGGTTGCTGTTCGGCTTGAGCTTGCGACTGTTCAGCTGCTGGTGCTGCCTCTGCCGTGGCCACGGTCAGAATCACCACACCTTCTTTGACGCTATCGCCAGCCTGAATCTCAATAGAGGCCACCGTACCCGATACCGTACTTGGCACTTCCACCGTGGCTTTGTCCGATTCCACCACCACAATGCTCTGATCGACATCAATCTGATCGCCGACCTGAACCAGAATTTCACCAACCAGCGCTTTTTCTACACCAATATCCGGCACTTTCACTTCAACGGTTACAGCGCTGCCAGCCGCTGCTGTCTGGTTTTGCGAGGCTGCCGCAGGTTGATGGCTGCTCACTTCCGCAATAATGTCCTGATCAGACAATGAGGTCGGGGTGTTTTCAGACGTTTTTTGCGGTGCATCAGCCAGTTGTGGTTCAACGGCTTGTGACGTTCCATCTTCGGCTTCCAGTTCAATCAGCACCGCGCCTTCTGCGACTTCATCACCCTGATTGACCAGAATGCTTTTCACCACCCCGGCTGAAGTGCTTGGCACTTCAACAGAGGCTTTGTCGGATTCCAGCAACACAATACTGTCATCGACCGCGATGCTATCGCCGACTTTGACCAGAATTTCAGCCACGGTGGCTTTATCTACACCAATATCAGGAGTCGTAATGTGCATGATTAGTTCTCCTCTTTGTAGTCAGCCACAGCGTGCAGCTCAGGCGTAGCCTGTGGTGCCCACGCGACCGGACGGTCGGTATCCAGCTCAAAGCTTGAAATGGCATCTTTGACCAGACGCGCATCAACTTCGCCTTCATCGGCCAGTTTCTTCAAGGTCGCCACCACAATGTGCGCGGCATCGACACCAAAGTAGCTACGCAGGTTGGCACGTGTATCCGAACGGCCATAACCATCTGTACCCAGCGCCACAAACGGACGGCTGTCTGGCAAATAAGCACGGATTTGTTCGCTATAAGCACGCATATGGTCAGTTGCAGATACCACAATACCGTCCGTACCACGCAGCTGTTTCGATACCCACGGCTCTTTGGCCTCTTCCGCCAGCGGATGCAGACGGTTGTATTCTTCGCATGCCATACCATCACGCGCCAGTTCGTTGAAGCTGGTCACGCTGTAGACATTGGAGTGAATCTGGTATTCCTCACGCAGGATTTTCGCGGCTTTAATCACTTCACGCAGAATCACGCCGGAACCAAGAAGCTGAACCGTGGCTTTCTCATCTTCTTCAAGCAGATACATACCACGCTTGATGCCTTCTTCAACGCCCTGCGGCATTTCAGGATGCTCGTAGTTCTCGTTCATAACCGTTAGGTAATAGAATACACGTTCCTGATTGACATACATGCGTTGTAAACCGTCATGGACGATAACCGCCAGTTCATAACCGAAACATGGGTCATAAGAGACACAGTTTGGAATGGTATTGGCCAGAATGTGCGAGTGACCGTCCTGGTGCTGTAAACCTTCACCGTTCAGGGTAGTACGGCCTGCGGTTGCACCGAGCAAGAAACCTTGCGCCTGTGCATCACCGGCTGCCCAGGCAATGTCGCCAATCCGCTGGAAACCAAACATCGAGTAGTACATGTACATCGGAATCATTGGCAGGTTATTGGTCGAATAACTGGTCGCCAACGCCGCCCAGGCACTCATTGCACCGGCTTCATTAATCCCTTCCTGCAGCATGTGACCGTCTTTGGCTTCACGGTAATGCATCAACTGTTCCTGGTCTTCCGGGGTATATTTCTGGCCATGTGCGGCATAAATACCCAGTTGACGGAACATGCCTTCCAGACCGAAGGTACGCGCTTCATCTGGAACAATTGGCACCACGCGGTCTTTAATGGCTTTTTCTTTTAACAGCGCAGAGATCAGGCGCACCATCACCATGGTGGTCGATTGTTCTTTACCGTTTGAACCTTTTAGCACTGCATCAAACACCGACAGCTCAGGAATCGCGAGAGACTCGCTGTCTTTACGACGTGCCGGCAAGTAGCCGCCCAGTGCTTCACGACGCGCCTTCATATATTTAATTTCAGGCGAGTTTTCACTTGGACGATAGAATGGCACTTCTTCCAGCTGCTCATCGGTAAATGGCAGGTTGAAACGGTTACGTACGTACTTCAATGATTCCAGCTGCATTTTCTTGATTTGGTGCGTCTTGTTCACCGCTTCAATTTCATCAGACAGACCATAACCTTTTACGGTTTTTGCCAGAATGACCGTTGGCTGACCTTTGGCCTTGGTCGCTTCTGCATAGGCAGCAAAAACTTTGTACGGATCATGACCACCACGGTTCAGATTATCAATATCTTCATCGCTCAGGTCTTTAACCAAAGCTTCTGCTTCTGGATATTTACCAAAGAAATGTGCGCGTGCATAAGCACCACCTTTCACCTGATAGCGCTGGTAATCACCATCTACTGCTTCTTCCATAATCGCTTTGAGTGCACCAGATTTGTCTTTATCCAGTAGCGGATCCCAATGACGACCCCAGACCACTTTAATTACACGCCAGCCAGCACCACGGAATAATGACTCAAGTTCCTGAATGATCTTGCCATTACCACGTACCGGACCATCTAAACGCTGCAAGTTACAGTTCACCACCCAGATCAGGTTATCCAGCTTCTCACGACCCGCCAGTGAAATCGCACCCAGGCTTTCCGGCTCATCCATTTCGCCATCGCCCAGATAAGCCCAGACTTTACGGTCTTCTTCTTTGATCAGGCCACGGTTCATCAGGTATTTTTGAATATGCGCCTGATAGATTGACATGATCGGACCCAGACCCATGGATACGGTCGGGAACTGCCAGTAGTCTGGCATCAGGTATGGGTGTGGGTAAGATGGCAAACCTTTACCGCCGACTTCACGGCGGAAGTTATTTAAATGTTCTTCAGTCAGACGACCTTCAAGGAAAGAACGTGCATAGATACCCGGAGCACAGTGACCTTGATAATAGATCATGTCGCCGCCAAAGTTATCACTATTGGCACGGAAGAAATGGTTAAAGCCAACATCATAAAGGGTGGCAGAAGAAGCAAAACTGGCCAGGTGACCACCAAGATCATCGCCCGTTTTGTTAGCACGCAGTACCATCGCCAGTGCATTCCAGCGAATCAGGGCGCGGATACGACGCTCCATATCCTGATCACCCGGCATTGGTGGTTGCTCTTCAACTGAAACGGTATTTAAATAAGGCGTATTTAGACGCTGAATGGGAACGTGTTTCGCGATTGCCCGTTGATAAAGTTTTTCTAATAAAAATGCCGCACGCTCGGTTCCCATGTGCTGCAAAACTGAATCAAACGCATCCTGCCACTCTTGGGTTTCCTGCGCGTCGGTATCACCATAATACGCCATAGTCGGTCATTCCTGAATCCTAATTATATGGTTTATATGTACCATATTTCTGCTTTCTAAAGGTATGGCCATCGGTGAATACGACTTTAGACTAGTATTTCGAGAAAAAATATCTATTGACGTTTTATTACCCAAAATAACAAAAAACCGCCAATAGCGGCGGTTTAATATACAGACAATATTCTTTTGAGTGATAATATAATCGTTATAAGGTCTTAATGCATGACGTGCTCAAAAATTAGGCCTTTTGAGCAAAAGCCGCAAGCTGTTAAGGCAGCATTGCCAGGTAAGTTGATGGGTTTTTACGAACGCCGTCTTTTACTACTTCATAATGTAAATGAGGACCGGTACAACGACCTGTACAACCCACGTTTGCAATATGCTCACCTGCAGCAACACGATCGCCGACACGTGCAATTAAGCGTGATGCATGAGCGTAACGGGTTAAATAGCCATTGCCATGGTTAATTTCAACATATTGACCATAACCTGTACCCCAACCTGATTTAGTTACGATACCCGGGCCAGTGGCATAAATTGGTGTGCCGCTTGGCGCTGCTAAATCTAAACCTGAATGACGTTCAGCACGACCATTCATGGTACGACCGCCATAGTTTGAGCTTACACGGGCATTTGGTAAAGGATGCGCCACTAACCAGCTATATGGATTAGCGCTATAAGATTTCGCAGAAGACGCTGAACCGTATTTTTTCGCTAAAGATTCGTTGTTTAATTCAACCGTTTTTTCACGCAGTTTGACATTAATTTCAGTTTGCGCCGGAATATTGATGTCTTGTGACTCGCTATAGGTCCCTTGTGCCAGGGTGCGGGTCAATTCTTCAATACGGTCTGTCGATGAATTTTGGCTGTTTAAGTCAACCAGATCAGCAAAAGCCACTGACGCCGCAGAAGCCGCCAAAGAAAACGCTAATAAAATACGTCGCGTATGCATAAAAACCTCATAAAAACTGTTCTTACTCAGAGTTCCTTGGTGATCTCTTCCTTGATCTTCACTGAAAGGAGCGCATAAGATTAAGACATAAACATGAAGGAAATATGTATGTCCGAGCCTTGTAACGTCTTTCGCCAAACAAGAAAACACATAAAAACAGGAAACCTAACGTTTCTCTCAACGCAAGTTGCTGCCTGGCAGAAACTTACTCAAATTATTCAACCCTTGTTGCCCCAACCCGAACTTTGGCAGGTTGTTTGTTATCAGCAAGGGATTCTTACCATTACTGGCACCAATCAGGCGATGGTGAGTCAACTGGCCTATTTGCAAAAACAGTATGTTGCTCAGCTATCACAATTGGCAGAACTTCAAGATTTACACAAGATTCAGGTCCGGTTAAAACCGCAGTTGCAAACGCCCCCAAAACAGGAAAAATCTTCAAGAACACTCAGTACAGAAACCCAGGAAATGCTTCGCGGTGCTGCTGACTTTGTGAGCGACCCTAAGCTTAGCCAAGCTTTGTTACGTTTGGCAAGCAATAAAAAGTAACATTGCGCCAATCTAAAAAATACAAAACCGATAAAAACGAGAATTAGTTCACTTTTTTAGATGTTACATTATAACATCACCAAGGAAAGACAATGACTTATGTCACACTCACATACGGAATTGGACATTGATTGATGTCATCAAATGTTACAATTTCATAGCTGCTTGGATCTTTTTGCACATTCCGTAAGAGCTGGTTATTCAGTGCATGACCCGATTTATATCCATCAAATTTCGCAATAATTTGATGACCGAGCAAATACAGATCGCCCACCGCATCTAATATTTTGTGACGAACAAATTCATCCGAGAAACGCAGGCCCTCTTCATTGACCACACCGGTGTCATCGACCCCAATGGCATTTTCCAGGCTGGCGCCCAAGGCCAGATTGTTGGCTTTTAAATAATCCAGATCTTTCATAAAGCCAAAGGTGCGTGCTTCACTGACTTCATAGACGAAGGTTTCGGTAGAAAAATCAATGGTGGCAGACTGATATTCTTTTTTAAAGGCGGGATGATCGAAATCGATGGTGAAATTGAGCTGGAAACCGTCATGCGGGGTGAAAATGGCACGTTTATCATCAATTAGCGCTTCGACCGGTTTTAAAATCTTGATGAATTTTTTTGGCGCATCCTGCTCTTTTAAGCCACCCTGCATTAATAAATAGATGAAGGGACCGGCACTGCCGTCCATAATTGGCACTTCAGAGGCGGAAACCTCGATAATCAGGTTATCAATTCCCAGACCCGCCAGCGCACTCATAATGTGTTCAATGGTGCCGACTTTGGCATTGTCCTGAACCAGATTCGAGCACATAAAGGCTTCCTGAATCAGCATGGCATCGGCCGGAATATCGACCGGTGGATTCAGGTCAATACGGCGAAACACGATTCCCCCGTCAGCATGGTGCGGCACAAAGTTAATCATGACTTTCTGTCCACTATGCAGACCTATACCACTCGCTTTCACGACACGTTCTAGGGTACGTTGTTTCAACATGCTCTCAATTCATCTGTATATAAAACCGCTATACGTTAGCATATTTAGCCATTGATAAAAAACAAAAAGGTAGCCATTTGGCTACCTTTTACAAGTTCTGGAATAAAAATCTATATCGTAAAAATTATTTACGTTGTTGATTTTTAAGATATTCCTGAATACTCATTGGCGTTGGACGTGAATTATTGCTGCTGCCTGCAGTCGCATTGATGGCCGGCGCTGCCTCTGCCTGACGCTGAATGGCCGGAACATCATCTTCTTCAACCGGCTGTTGAGCGGTTGCCTGTGCAGACTGCACCACTGAAGAACGCTTGACTGGCTCAACCGCATCGGCTGAATTACGGGTCAAACCAGTGGCAATTACGGTCACGCTGATTTCATCACGCGCATCCGGATCAAATACGGTACCGTAGAATACCTGGCCTTCATCCAGATCGACAATCTGGTTGACAACATCGGTAATTTCTTCAATTTCACCAAAGGTCACGTCATCACCACCGGTCACGTTAATCAGAATACCTTTGGCATTCATGATGGTCACGTTATCCAGTAACGGACTGCGAATCGCCTGCTCTGCTGCCTGACGGGCACGGTTTTCACCACGCCCCAGACCGACACCCATCATGGCATAGCCACGGGTACTCATGGCCGTTTTCAAATCGGCAAAGTCAAGGTTGATGTGACCCGGACGTACCACTAAATCAAAGATACTGCGCACGGCATTTAACAGCACGTCATCTGCCTTTTTATAAGCATCTTTCATGGAAATGTCGCGGAACACTTTTAACAAGCGCTGGTTTGGAATGATGATCAGGGAATCAACATGCTGCTCTAAAGCTTCAATACCTTTTTCTGCAGATTGCAGACGGCGTTTACCTTCAAAGTTAAACGGTGTGGTTACGACACCGACAGTTAAAATGCCCATTTCTTTGGCAATTTCAGCGACAACAGGTGCAGCACCGGTACCGGTACCACCGCCCATACCGGCAGTCACAAACACCATATCGGTGCCTTCTAACTGCTGGCGAATCAGCTCGCGGCTTTCTTCAGCAGCGGTTTGACCCACTTGCGGATTAGCCCCTGCGCCCAGACCACGGGTACTTTGCTCGCCCAGCTGGATTTTGCACTGTGCATTCATGCGGTCCAGTGCCTGTTTATCGGTATTGGCACAGACAAATTTCACACCCTGGATATCTGATTCCAGCATATGCTGTACGGCGTTACCGCCTGCACCACCTACACCAAATACAGTGAAACGGGCTTGACCGTTGTTATCGGTTTGATCATCTTCAAAAAATTCAAATGAGGCCATGACCTTTAGCTTTCCTAATTCATAATTGGCAGTCACTTCAGCCCGTATACTGCCTTGATCTTAATAAAAAATTGTTTTTAAGAATGCTGTCCAACGGCTGCCTTGTCAAGTACAAGCGATAATCCGTACAACTTCCTAACAATATTCCCTAAAAAATCAACTAAAAAATTGATTTCAGTTTTTCGTTGAGTCCTGACCAGGCACGACCTACACGCGCCCAGACCGATAAGGTCTCCGGGTCTTCGGTTTCGACAATGGTGTCCTGACTGTAGCTCTGGCTATACATCAGCACGCCCGCTGCGGTTGCATACTGCGAACGGCGTAAGGCAGCCTGATGCGGTTCATCGGCATAAACCTGTACCGGCGGATTGCCCAAATGCGCAGACACACCCAGGGTGCGGCGTACCAGACTGACCATGCCTTCAATCTGACAGGCATCACCAGCCAGCACCACACCATGATATAAGCCATGAATGGCGCCACTGTTTTCCAGTTCCTGACGGATTTGCGCAAAAATTTCTTCATAACGCGCAATAATAATTTCCGACAGTTCAATCCGGCTGATGGTTTGCGGACCATCAATGCCCTGAATCTGAATCATGTGATCAGGTTTGACCACTTTTAAATCGACGCAACCGTAAAGCAGTTTAATCCGCTCGGCTTCTTCGGTGGTGGTCTGCAATACCGCCGCGATATCACGGGTCACATGCTCACCGCCACGCTGCAGGGTTTGTGACAGCGCCAGACGACCATCCAGATAGACCGCAATATTGGTGGTACCGGCGCCAATATCAACCAGGCACACGCCATATTCTTTTTCATCTTTCAGTAAACTGGCTTCAGCGGTGGCCAGATGCGACACCACCATTTTTTCTACACCAATATTGGCCCCTTTTAAGGCACGGTCCAGATTCTGCATGGTGCTAATCGGCAGCATCATCAGCTGATAATGACCGGTCATGCTATGCGCCGACATACGGATCGGGTTTTGTACCCATTCACCGGAATCATCCAGATCAAAGCCCAACGGCACCGCGCTGACCAGATAATGATCTGAAGTTAAATGGCTGGCTTTGGCCAGATCTAAGGCACGAACCACTTCACTTGTTGTAATTGTGTGGTCACTATTTTCAATCGGGGTACGCCCCGCAGCATAAAAACTTTTTAATTCTGCACTTGGAATAGAAATCCAGGCTGAATGCACCCGGCATTCCGCCATATCTTCTGCTTCTTGAACGGCATTTTTAATGGCTGTAATGACTTTATCGAGACTTACAATTTTTCCTTTATTCATGCCTCGGTTACGAGCGGTAGCCATACCAATCACTTGGATATTGTCTGGCGCGTGTACCTTACCAATCAAAACTGAAACTTTGTGTGTCCCAATGTCAATCGCAACAACCGAGGGAACAGCTTCACTCATTTATTTACTACCATCACATGTTTGTTTAATTAATGGCTTAATGCCTCTATTTTTAAAGCCAAGTATTATGGCTTTGCTGCTATTGCATTCGCAATGCTTGTGTCATCAATCGTTACAACAAAATGACCATTGGCAATTTTTGGTGCCACCGAGTTTTTCCACTGGATCGCCAGACCATTGCGGTAACGCAGGTCAATTGCAGAAATCCTGGACCATACCGGCTTGAAGTCACTTTGCGCCAGATGACTCAGACGCTGCAATTTACTCATGGTCTGATCCTGATCCACAATCACCCGCAGGCCAGAATCAAACTGCATAAACCAGGTCATCCGGTCGGTGAGATATAACTCTTTTAAACGCAGATTCACCGGTAAAAATAACTGGTTAATTTCATTATAGCGACGCATCATCATTTTGGACTGATGCATCGGGCCATGTAATAACGGCAGATGCTGATTATTCTTGGGTGTGACTTCCGAAAATACATCACCGCTGTCACTGAGTAAACGTCCGGTGCCCCAGCGCGCAATCGCATGGCGTGGCATGACCCGTAAACGGATGGCATTCGGCCAGGCGCGTGACACCACCACCCGATCGACCCAGGACAGTTCTAGTGCGGTATCACGAATCTGTTCCAGATCGGAAGTAAAATAGTTATCTGTGACCACTGGCGAAACATGGGTCATGACCTGGCGCAGTTCGGCATTGGAACGGGTACCGACCACGTCCAGTTCAGCCACGCGTGCATCGGTCATGACTTTATATAGACCATAGATTCCTGCTGCCAATACCACAATCGCCACGCACAGCAATACCCATCCACCCAGGTTCGTCAGCTTTTCTTTACGCGTCGGTGGCTTATCGTGAATCGAGGTAATCGCTGCGCGTTTACGGCGCATGGAAGCAGGAAGTTGAGCCATGGCTTAGTGGGTCGCATCCGTTAAGGTTTGTTCAAGAATTGCCACGCACAAGGCATCAAAACTGTAGCCCACCGCCTGCGCGGCTTTTGGCACCAGTGAGTGACTGGTCATGCCCGGTACAGTGTTGACTTCAAGCAGCCAGAAATTGCCTTGTTCATCCTGCATTGCATCAATACGGCCCCAGCCGCTGGCACCTACCGCCTGGAACGCACGCAGGGCCAAGACCTGTAACTGCTGCTCTTCCGACTCGGTTAAGCCACATGGAATGCCGTATTGCACATCATTACGGTTGTATTTGGCTTCATAGTCATAGAACGCCACATCTTTAGGCGGTTCCAGACGAATCACCGGCAAAGCCTGACCGTTCAGTAAGACAATCGTGAACTCGCGACCGGTAATCCATTTTTCAGCCATCACCACTGCATCATGCTCGGTGGCTTTGGCAATCGCTTCAGCAAAGTCTTCAATACGTTCGACTTTGCTCATGCCAATACTGGAACCTTCATGTACCGGCTTGATAATCAGCGGTAGACCCAATGCAGCGACAATATCAGCCGGGTTTGAATCTTTGGTGACAATACGATACGGCGCTGTTGGCAGCTCGGAACCTTGCCAGACCTGTTTGGTTTTGACCTTGTCCATGCCAATGGCTGAACCCTGTACGCCAGTACCGGTATACGGCACATTCAGCCATTCCAGTACACCCTGAATCTGGCCATCTTCACCGCCGCGGCCGTGCAGGACAATAAAGGCACGATCATAGTTGACCAGTTCGGTCACACTACGATCTTTCGGGTCAAACGCTTCTGCCTGAACGCCTTCGCGCAGCAGCGCATCGAGCACTGCCTGTCCACTATCCAGAGACACCCCACGCTCGGCAGATTTTCCACCAAATAACACGGCAACTTTGCCGAACTTTGAAGCATTTGACACGTTTATATCCTTAAACTTTACACTGAGCGACCAAATTCAAATATCACTTTGGGTGATTATTTTAAATACAATTTATTTTGAGCAAGCTCGATGGAGATTGCTCCTACATTACCCGCACCTTGGGTCAATAATAAATCATTCGGTTGTAACACTTTTTGTACCAGTGTTTCCAGATTGCCTTCAACCGGATCAATCAGGATCGGTTCAACCTGACCACGCAGACGGATACTGCGTGCCAGACTGCGACTGTCGGCACCCACAATGGCTTTTTCACCGGCAGGATACACTTCCAGCAACAGCAGTTGATCGACCTGCGATAACACTTCAACAAAGTCATCAAAACAGTCACGGGTACGGCTAAAACGGTGCGGCTGGAACAACATCACCAGACGGCGGTCCGGATGGCTCTGACGCGCTGCTTTAATGGTGGCTTCCACTTCTTTAGGATGGTGACCATAGTCATCGACCAGTTTGATGCTGCCACCGTCCAGTTCAAATTCACCTTGCACCTGGAAACGGCGACCTACACCACTAAAGCCTTCCAGTGCACGGCAAATCGCACCATCAGAAACACCTTCATCCGTCGCCACACCAATGGCGGCCAAGGCATTCAGTACATTGTGCAGACCTGGCTGATTCACGGTAACACGCAGTGGCTCGCGGTCTTTACGCAATACGGTAAAGTGGGTACGCATACCGTCCTGATCAACATCGACTGCGCGAATATCATTGTCTTCATTAAAGCCGTAGGTTAGCACCGGACGGGCAATGCGCGGCATAATTTCACGGATGTTGGCATCATCACCACAAACCACTGCCAAACCATAGAATGGCAGTTTGTGCAGGAATTCAATAAAGGTATCTTTTAGCTTGTCAAAGCTGCCGCCATAAGTATCCATGTGGTCGGCATCAATATTGGTGACAATCGCTGCCATTGGCTCCAGATGCAGGAAAGATGCATCTGATTCATCGGCTTCAGCCACAATATAACGGCTCGCACCCAGTGCAGCATTAACCCCGGTACGGTTCAGCAAACCGCCTATCACGTAAGTCGGGTCCAGATTTTCTTCTGCCAGCATACAGGTAACCAGGCTGGTGGTGGTGGTTTTACCATGTGTTCCGGCCACGGCAATCCCGTGACGATAACGCATCAGCTCACCCAGCATTTCAGCACGGCGCACCACCGGAATACGGCTCTCAATAGCGGCTTTAACTTCCGGGTTTTCCGGATCAATTGCAGTAGAGACTACCAGTACATTGGCGCCCTGAATATTATCTGCGCTATGACCAATAAACACCCGAATGCCATTTTCTTCCAGCTGGGCTGTAGTTTTTGAGGCTTTAATATCTGAACCGGAAACATCATAGCCCTGGTTTTTTAATACCTCGGCAATGCCACACATCCCGGCGCCGCCAATCCCGACAAAGTGGATATGTTTGATACGACGCATTTCAGGCACTTTAATCAGTTCTTTTACTTGATCAGCAGGGATAGATGGAGACATAGTTTACTCGGTTTACAAATCTTGAATTAAAGCAACCACATGTTGGGTTGCATTAGGTTGTGCCTGTTGACGCGCCTTGCTGGCCATTTCAGAGAGCAGTTGGCGGTTCATCAACGGCATTAACAGTTCTTTTAAGCTGTCCGGGGTCATGCTGGCTTGCGGACAGATTTTTGCCGCGCCCGTCTTGGCCAGGAATTGTGCATTGGCCGTCTGATGGTCATCCACAGCGCTTGGCAAGGGCACAAATACCGCAGCCACACCCGCGGTTGCAATTTCCGTAACCGTCAGTGCGCCGGCCCGGCAGATAATCAGATCGGCATCGCTATAGGCCTGTGCCATATCTTCAATAAAGGGTTGCACTTCAACCGTTAAGCTGTCCGGCTTGTTGGCATAACGCGCTCGGGTGCTGTCTGCATGATTTTGCCCACACTGATGATACACATTTAAAGGTACATTCAGCTGTTTTAAGGCTTCAGGGACACGTTCATTCAGTGCCTGCGCGCCCAAAGAGCCGCCAACAATTAAAATACGCAGCGGCAAACCTGCTTTTTCACGTTCCTGATAACGCCAGGATGGGGTTAGAGTCGCGCTAATTTCTTTACGCACCGGGTTGCCAGTGGTGACAATTTTAGTGCTGGCCGGAAACGTATCCGGGAACGCCTGACAAACAGTGTTGGCAATACGCGACAGCTGGGTATTGGTAAAGCCGGCAATTGCATTCTGCTCATGAATAATGACCGGAATACCAAGCAGACGTGCGGCCAGACCACCCGGTCCAGCCACATAGCCACCAAAGCCGGCGACAGCCTCTACTTTGTGTTTTTTCATTAACTGCATGGCGCTTAAGGTGGCTTTTAGAATTTTAAAAGGCGCCATCAGTTTGCGTGCCAGCCCGTTACCGCGCACACCTTGAATATCAATCTGATAAATCGGAATATTCTGGTTTTGTAATAAACGGTTTTCCATGCCTGTAGGCGTTGCTAACCAGGACACATGGATTCCCTGCTGCTGGAGTTCTTTTGCCACGGCTAGGGCTGGGAACACATGGCCACCAGTGCCTGCGGCCATCATCATCACATGTTTAGGCTTGGTTTGCGCTGCATCAGTCACGGTCTAATTCTTCAATCCAAATATGGCTAATGAAAGTTCTTTATAAGCGCTCAATTGTAATCACAATCGTATGAGCTTGAAAGTTTATTTACTTTTTTTCACCAAGCGGCTCATTGTTTTTTTCAACAGTTTTGAAAGTTTAAACTAGTTTTATTATTAATTCACCGAAATTGTTAAGTTTCCTGCATTTTTCACTGAATTATGTCGACTGGTTTTGATTTACAAAATCGCTATAATTTTCTTGCTCAACGCAGTTTTTCAAGCTCAAATCTCGCTTAAAAATACAAAAAGAGCCACCCAAGGTGACTCTTTTGAAAGATAGATTAACGACCGGCTTCCAGTACATCAAACAGGGTATCGGCAATTGAGGTGCCGAACTGGGCATCAATTTCACGGATACAGGTTGGACTGGTCACGTTAATTTCAGTGACATAGTTACCAATCACATCCAGACCGACAAATACCAGACCTTTTTCACGTAAAAATGGCCCGACTTTGGCAGCAATTGCCTTGTCATTGTCGGTCAATGGACGTGCTTCACCCAGACCACCAGCGGCCAGGTTGCCACGCACTTCGCCGTTTTGCGGAATACGTGCCAGACAATACGGAATTGGCTCGCCATTGACCATTAAAATGCGTTTATCCCCTTCTACAATTTCCGGAATATAACGCTGCGCCATAATTGGCTGGGTGCCGTTATTGGTCAGAATTTCAATGGTAGAGCCAATATTCACACCATTCTGATACAGACGGAAAATGCCCATGCCGCCCATCCCATCGAGCGGTTTCACAATCACATCGCCATGTTGCTGAATAAATTCACGAATCAGGCTTTGCTGAGAGGTCACCAAAGTCGGCACCTGCAGCTCCGGGAACTGGGTCGCAAACAGTTTTTCATTACAGTCACGCAGGCTTTGCGGCTTGTTAATAATCCACGCCCCTTCACGCTCTGCCTGTTCCAGAATATAGGTGCTATAGACAAAGTTCATGTCAAACGGCGGGTCTTTACGCATCAGCACCACATCATAGGCCGCGATGGATTCTTTTTGTTTTTCGCCCAGCTCATAATAATGGTTGTAATCTTCAAAGACTTTTAACGGGCTGATTAGACCGAAAGCCTTGCCCTGATCAATATATAAATCTTGTTGTAGTACATAACCGAGCTCATGGCCCCGGCGTGCCGCGGCCCACAGCATGGCCATGGTGGAATCTTTTTTCAGGTTCACCGTTTCAATCGGGTCCATCACCACAAGTACGCGCATAATGACTGCTCTTTTAAAATTGCTATGATGTGGAGTATAACGGAGATTCGCTGCCTGTTTTTCTGAATTTGAGTAAAGCTTTGCAGCACTGTATTTGCTGATTTCAGGAAGCTGCCCATGCAACAGCCAATTGTGGGATATCATTTAGATGAAGAAAATCATTGGGTCGCAGAGCTGGCCTGTGGTCATGGCCAGCACGTGCGGCATAATCCGCCATGGCAGAACCGGCCCTGGGTGATGACGGAGCAAGGACGCAAAGAAAAATTAGGGGTGATGCTAGAGTGTAAGAAGTGTGAGGAAGGATGATTTTGTTATTTATTTTTCCTTCTTATTTCATGAATAGACAATCTACGTTCTATTTTTTTAAAAAGATATGCATCCTGATCGATATCTAACTCTTTATTGCGACGTTTTACATAGCTCATATAATTCAACTTTTGTTTTAGCTCCTATTCATTCCAATGAGTTTCTTCTGCTTTTGATTTTTTATCTAAAAATGCAGTTTGCCTATTAATATTTTTACTCATACTTTCTAAAGACTTTTGAATTCCTGCTAATGCTTTGGGAAGAGCTTCTTCAAAACTCTCTCCTAATTTATAAATTTTTAGTTCTGAAGGGCTTTGTTGCACAAAGATTTCATAACTATATGATTTTAAAGGTTTTGATTATTTTTTGATCCAAAATTAAATTTATTTAAATCAGATGCTTACATATTTATGCAACAAAGCCGTTCTGAAGTATCAATTTTATATGTATTCTTATATTTCTTTCCCTTTAAATCCTCATATCTGATCTCAGCATTAAAAATAAGATTAAAGAAGTATTCACTATATAACTCTTTAGGATTTAAACCAGTAAAACTTAGATAGTCCGTATATTTAGAATCATTCGGCGCTAAATAATTGACTCCCTTAATCATAAAATCTCTTTGCATAAAAACTTTAATAGCTTTTTGAGCAGTAACGGCTTTGTTGCACAAAGCTGTTCTTAAGGACTTCTTCGGCAATATAATTTCCAAATGAATAAGCCTACACACAAAATCTACCGCACAACCAATTGGCCCGCATATAACCGAGCTCTCATTAATCGTGGGAATATTGCCATTTGGTTCGATCCAAAAACACAATGGTATGCAGAACCTCAAGGCAAACAAGGTCGAAATCAAACCTACTCCGACATAGCGATCCAATGCTGTTTGATGATCAAATCTCTATTTAGACTCACTTTACGCATGGTTACTGGTTTTGTTCAAAGCTTAATTAAACTTTGCGGATTAGATTGGACAGCACCAGACTTCACGACGCTTTGTAGAAGACAAAAGTATATTGATATTCAAATTAGCTACCAGAAAAGTCGTGATGGGTTACACCTACTCGTCGACTCTACGGGTTTAAAATTTTTAGGTGAAGGCGAATGGAAGCGTAAGAAGCATCAGCCTGAATACCGTCGGCAATGGCGTAAACTGCATATTGGTATAGATGCTGAAACACTGCAAATACGTGCCGTTCAGCTTACGACAAATAATGTCAGTGATTCACAAGTACTTGGTGATTTACTCGATCAGATTCCTCAAGATGAGCATATTGACTCCGTTTATACCGATGGTGCTTATGACACAAAGCGGTGTCGCCAGTTGATCACAGATCGAAATGCCCATGCGATTATTCCACCCAGAAAAAATGCGAAGCCTTGGAAAGATACAAAAGTTCATTCGCTAGAGCGAAATGAATTACTTCGCACTGTTAAACGTTTAGGCAGGACACTATGGAAAAAATGGTCGGGCTACCATCAGCGAAGTCTGGTAGAAACCAAGATGCACTGCATCAAATTATTAGGCGATAAGCTCAGTGCTCGGAATTTTGATAGCCAAGTCAACGAGATGCATGCACGTGTGGCCATCTTAAATAAGTTTACGGAGCTCGGCCGACCTCACACCCAAGTTGTCACTTAAATTTAAACAACTTAGAAAAGCTCTATCTTTAAAATCTTTATGCAACAAAGCCAGCAGTAACTAAAAAAGAAGCATCGGAAGGTTCAGGAAATAATTTTATTTTTACGTTATGAGCTCCTCCTTTTCCTACATTTGTAATTTTTAAACGTAAAAAATGGATTCTGTACTCAACAGGTTCTAACTTAATGTCTATCAATGGTTCGGTTTGAACTTTTCTAAGTTCCCTATTTTCTTTCCAACCCAAAAAAGTCGCTATCGATGCTGCACACTTGCAGCAATAGCTGAAAAACTTGCGATCATTAAATTCCAATCTAGATTCATTTTTGTTTTTTATAAAAATAAAGCCCTATCATGGATAGAGCTTTATTAAAAATCAATACGTTGTATTAATTATTAGATCCCATACTTCACACGATAGGCTTCCATCTTCGCCAAAGCCTCTTTTTCACCTTTGGCATCTAGATAATTCATTAAATCTTTCATCGTAATTAAGGCATGTACCGGAATTTCTAGCTCTTTTTGAACTTCCTGAATCGCAGACAAATCACCCTGCCCTTTTTCCTGACGATCTAGCGCGACCAATACACCGGCAATTGTGGCACCCGCATTTTTTAAAATGGTCACCACTTCACGAATTGCTGTACCTGCGGTAATCACATCATCAATAATCCAGACTTTTTTACCTTCAACCGATGCACCGACCAATACGCCACCTTCACCATGATCTTTGGCTTCTTTACGGTTAAAGCCCCAAGGCACACTCACGCTATGATTTTGCGATAAAGCCACCGCCGTTGCCGCCACAAATGGAATGCCTTTATAGGCTGGGCCAAAAATCACATCAACATTTTCACATTCTGTTAACTTGGCTGCATAGCCTGACGCCAGTAATGACAAGGCTTCGCCATCATTTAATAAACCGGCATTAAAAAAATAAGGACTCACGCGACCCGATTTTAAAGTAAACTCACCAAATTTAAGCACACCACGTGATAATGCGAGTTCGATAAAAGCTTGAGGGTTAAATGTCGCTTGCGTTGACATGAGGTGCTCCAAAATTCATAAATTGAGGTAAGACCTGCGCATGATACCAAAGAGTAGCTATCCGAGTGATCAAAAAATTCTTCGTGTGGTTTCAATTAACGTCAATGGCCTGCGTTCTTCGGTCAGTAAAGGCCTGCTGGAGTGGATGGAAAAATCAGAGGCTGATGTCATCTGCATTCAGGAAAGCCGTCTGACCCATGCGCAGTGGACTGATAAATTCAAACCGGAAGGCTGGTATACCCATCTGTTCGCAGCTGAACGTCCGGGCTATGCCGGCACCGCCATTTACAGCCGCCTGCCATTTGTGTCTATTCAGGATGGTTTAGGCTTTGAACTGGCCGACTCCCAAGGCCGTTTTGTCACGGCAGAATTTGATTTAGGGCTGGGTTATCCGGTGCATATCTGCTCACTGTATCTGCCATCGGGTTCATCGGGTGAAGAAGCACAAGCCCGTAAAGACCACTTCCTCGAAGAATATACAAAAATCCTGAAACAATGGCGCGATGAAAATAAATCGATCATTGTCTGCGGCGACTACAATATCGTGCATAAACGTATTGATATTAAAAACTGGTCAGGCAACCAGAAATCTTCCGGCTGTTTACCGCATGAACGTGCCTGGCTCGATCATATCTATGATGATCTGGGCTATGTCGACACCTTCCGTGAAGTGCGCAAAGAAGCCGAACTGTATTCCTGGTGGTCGAACCGTGGCCAAGCGCGTGCCAAGAACGTTGGCTGGCGGATTGACTATCATGCCTGCTCACCGGACTGGAAAGCACGTACCGTCAATGCCTGGGTCTACAAAGAGGAATGGTATAGCGACCACGCCCCGGTGATTATTGATTATAAACTCAACTAAAAACCTTCCTATTGAGTGAACAATTGTTCACTCAATAGAGGTTTATTTCCGACATATTTTGTCGTCATTCAGACCTTTATCTGCTTTTTAAATCGGCGCATTATTGCAGCACGGCAAAGGGACAGTGTCAGGATGACAGCAAAGGGACAGGAAGCCGTAGGATGCAAATAAACAAAGCCATGATGGTCTTTGTTTCAAGGATGTGACATCGGACGTTGTAGTGAGACCCGCATAATCAGGATGATTAAATGCGGGTTTTCTACATCTGGGCTTTTATTTTTTATATTGGCTATTTGCTTTTCGTTTTTTTCTTAGCACGAATAATTCTTATCAAGTGCTGTCTTGTTTTTCTGCCACTATTATGGCGCGGTAGCGTTGCATTTTAATGACGGTTTAATTTCAGAACCATGAACCCAATATTTATACCCGCTATAGTGCAAAACCAATTTTTTGGTTAATCTCTTGAGCATTGTGTTTCTTGCTGGAATCCGCTTTATGCTTAAAATTTATGGTATTAAAAACTGCAACTCCATGAAAAAAGCCTTTGATCTGCTCAATGAACTGGGCCTGGCTTATGAATTTCATGATTATAAAAAACAGGGGATTGATGCAGAAACGCTAAAACACTGGCTGGATGCTGAAGGTCAGGACAAAATTCTGAATAAAAAAGGCACCACCTGGCGCAAACTGTCGGAAGCGGAACAGGCACAAGCCCTGTCCAGCGAAGCAGATTTAATTGAAGCCTTACGCACTCACAACAGCCTGATCAAACGTCCTGTGCTGGCCACCGCAGACGGCTTTATTGTTGGTTTTGATGAAACCGCCTATCGCGCCTTAAACGGATAAATTCTTTTTATCTACCTTTTACTTATCCGTTAAAAATCAAAAAGCCTGATGCATCTGCATCAGGCTTTCTGGTTTAATCCGTTTCTATTGGCTGGCTTATTTCACACGAACCCAGGTCTGGTTACGACCCAGCGCTGCTACGCCAATATAGCCACGCAATTGTAATTTCTGCCCGCCATCAGCCAGTTGACCTTTTAACTTGTAGGTTTTACCTGATTGCGGATCCAGAATTGAACCGCTGTCATAGTTGGTACCACCCGAATTCTTTAAACCACGTACAATGGTTAAACCTTTCAAGGATTTGTTTTTGTAAGGTCCTTCACATTTTGTACAGGCATTTTCTTCACCCGGCGTTAAAATGGACTGAATTGTTGCAGTTAACGTGCCATTTTTCTGCTCGGTAAATTTGACGGTTGCTTTTGCTTGCTTGGTTTTGTCATCAATTGTTTTCCAGACAGTACCATTTAGCGGATCAGCAGCATTCGCCAAAGCTGTTAAACCCATTAATCCTAATGCCAGTGCAATTTTTTTCATTTTTTTTGATTCCCTAGTCTAGTGTTAGACAGCCTTAGTATTAAAAAGTCACTACAAATTTGCAATTTTTGAATGTGACCATTTAGTGTAACCTTGTAAATTGTGTTGGTAAATACGCAAGCACAGGCCAAAATCAAGAACAAGATGGAAGAACAATGAAGATCAACCCGTTATTGAAACAAATTTTCACAGAAGGCTTTTTAAAAACCACCATCCGCCTGCCAAGCCAATATAATTTACCGCATAATCCGCTGCGTTTCGCCCTCGAACAGATGTGCCGGCTGTTTCCGACCAATAAAACTGTCGAAGTCCGCGCTTTACGTCTGGCTGGCCTGAAAGCCGAAGAAATCAAGCCACAAGATGAAGCCACCCAGCTGATTTTCTATATTCACGGTGGCGCCTTTTATTTAGGGTCTTTAAATACCCATCGCCCATTTCTGACTGAACTGGCCGCCCGCACCCAGATGCAGGTGATTCATATCGATTATCCGCTGGCGCCTGAAAATCCATTCCCGGAAGCCTTAGAAGCAATTTTTGATGTCTATCAGACCCTGCTGGATCAGGGCGTACAGGCCAAAGATATTTTGCTGGCAGGAGATTCCTGCGGCGCCAATCTGGCGCTGGCCTTAGCCTTAAAAATCCGTGATGAACAGTTACCGCAAGTCAGCGGCCTCATGCTGCTTTCACCATTTTTGGATTTAACCCTGACCAGTGAATCAATTCGTTATAACCGCAAACACGATGCCTTATTGTCGATTGAAACTCTGGAAACCGGGGTTCAATACTATGTGCCACCGTCGGTCGATCGTGGTGATCCGCGTGTTTCGCCGCTATTTGATGATTTAACCGATTTACCACCAACCTTGGTGCAGGTGGGTTCTAAAGAACTGCTGCTGGATGATGCGCAGCGTTTTCGTGACAAGGCCGAACAGGCGGGCGTGAAGGTCAGTTTTAAACTGTATACCGGTATGTGGCATAACTTTATTATGTTCTCACCGTGGTTTGATGAAGCCAAAATGGCGCTGGCCGATTTAGCCGAATTTGCCCATCAGCAGGACCGAGATTAAAACGCCATAAAAAAAGGTCAGTAGAAACTGACCTTTTTTGTGATTAATGCAGCGCCGTAAAGCTTAGATTTTGGCAATCTGGTCTAATGCCGTAGTAATCGCCTGATCTTTAATATCGCTCATGCTAACCCCTTCAGCACGTACTACTTCAATATCACTGACACCGGTAAAGTTAAACACGGTTTTCAGGAATGCTTCCTGGAAATCAACCGGGCTTTGTTCGCCATAGACACCACCGCGGCTGCTGGCGATATACACTTTCTTGTCACCTGCCAGACCGACCGGGCCATTTTCGGTGTATTTAAAGGTACGACCTGCCACGCTAATCCGGTCAATCCAGGCTTTTAAAGTCGATGGCAGACCGAAGTTATACATGGCTGCGCCCACCACCACGACATCAGCATCTAGATATTGTTGCAGAATCTGTTCGCCTAAAGCGCTTTGCTCGGCATTTTGTCCCATTAAAATTTCAGCGGTTAAATGCGGAATGGTCTGTTCAGCCAGATCCAGATAGTCAACTTGGGCCGCTGTATTTTTCGCCTGTAGCTGGTTCACAATAGCTTTAGACAACTGACGTGATACAGAAGCGTCGCCTAAAATACTCGAGTCGATATGCAAAATTTTCATGGGAGAGAATCCTAAACTGTGATTTTTTCAATAGCGCCATTTTACTGCAGTTTAAAATAGAAATAAGTGATTTAAACAACACACACTGTTGCACCCATGCAACGATATTTTCCCGAAAAGTACAAAAAATAGCCATTACCAATTCTCTAAAATCATGATATGTTAGGTTTTATTAAAATAATAAAAATGAGACTTTAGACGCTCATTTTTTGGGGTCGTGATTCACGCATGAAAAGTCGCATTGCGCACAGTGCTGTGCCCACATTTAAATACAAAGTCACCCGTTATTTACTCGAAAAAGAAGTGGTGATGAACTGGAGCACGTTAAACAAATGTATTCTGATGCTGTTTCTGGGCAGCCTGATGCACGTGATCTGGGCCATCTGGAAAAGTGTGGTATTACTCACCCCGGAACTGTGGCGCTGGGTCAATCTGGCCTTGTTAAAACAGCAGCTGGTCATTAATTTATTCGGACTGTTCGTGTTTATTGGCATGATTGGCATCTGCCACTACTTTCGCAAACAGGACTGGACCCGGCGCTATATGCCCTATATTGCGGTGGCCACCTTTGTGGTCAGTCTGTGCCGCGATGGCTATCTGGTCGGGGTGCTGAGTCCGGCCACTATGGTGACCTATATCAGTCTACCCACGGTCGGTCTGGTGCTGTTTGAACGCAGAATTGTCTATTCGGCCTTAATTCCGGCCACACTGTATCTGGTCAGCTGCGGTTATTTAAGCTTTTTCGGCCAGTTAACCTATGCACCTTTATTTTTATTAACCGACTTTCCTTATAAAAATGGCTTCTGGGTGCTGTCGATGCTGTTTTTTATTGTGCCGATTCTGCTGACCTGCCTGGTGCTGTTTGAAATTCTGCTGAGTCAGTGGCGCTATCGGGAGGCGCTGATTGCACATTTAAGTCAGGTCGATCCGCTCACCAATACCTTTAACCGGCGCAGTATCAACCAGTGTCTGGAACAACTGAACCACAAACAGGCACCCAGTTATGCAGTGATTCTGGTCGATCTGGATCATTTTAAGCAGATTAATGATGAGCATGGCCATCATAAAGGCGATGAAGCCTTGGTCCAAGTCTGTCATGTGCTGGCCGGCCATATCCGCGAGCAGGATGTGCTGGGCCGTTTTGGTGGCGAAGAATTTATTCTGGTCCTGAAACAGGCCACTGCGCACCAGGCCAAACAGGTGGCCGAGCGCTGCCGGCAGGCCATCACCCAGATTGAACTGTATGATAAACATAACCAGCCCATCCATTTTACCGCCAGCTTCGGGATTGCCTTATCGCACCATAATACCCCTTATGAAAAGCTGCTCAGTCAGGCCGATCAGGCCCTGTATCAGGCCAAAGCCTATGGCCGTAATCAGGTGGTGCTGTATCAGCCGCTGGAACCAGCAGCCTCTTAAGACTTAGCTAGAGGATGGTTCAGACTGATAAGGCTCCAGATAATTGACCCAGTCTTGTTCCTGTTTCGCGGCCTGTTCCCAGGCCTGCATTGCCGGATGTTGCAGCATGGTCTGCATATAATACTGGCTGTCTTCATTCACGGGCAGCGCATAGCTTTTCAAACGCCAGACCACCGGTGCATAAAAGGCATCAGCAATCGAGAAATCACCACAGAGAAAACCGCCTGGGTCCGGACGCTCAGACCAGATCTGACAGACACGGGCTACATCGTCACGTAAATCAGGTTGCTCAGCCCATAACGTCTGTCCGACTTCTGCCAGATCAGCGCGAATATTCATGCCGCAATGGTTACGCAGTGCCTGAAAACCGCTATGCATTTCAGCAGCCAAAGCGCGTGCCCGAGCCCGCTGTGCCCGACCAGCCGGCCATAGCTGGCGCTCCGGAAACTGTTCGGCCAAATATTCACAAATCGCCAGTGAATCCCAGACCATTAGCCCGTCATGTACCAAGACCGGTACCTTGCCATTCGGGTTAATTGCCAGTACATCCTGTTTAAAATGGCCCGTGCCGCGTTCTTTAGGAAAGGGTAACAGCACTTCACGAAACGGCAGTTCAAAAGCAGTAAGGACCAGCCACGGCCGCATGGACCAGCTGGAATAATTCTTGTTAGCAATATACAGTTCCATCATGACTCATCCTCCTGTTGTTGTTTTTAATATTCACAATCGCTGGGCAGTGCCACCTGGTAAGAAAAGATATACAGCGCCAGAACTTACAAGCCGAGCTTAAATCGGCAAACAGGTACGCGCATCTGTTTTGATCATCACCATCATGATAGCGTGATCTACCAGTGCCTGTGTCAAGATCTGTAGCAATTCTGCTGCTGATCCAGCTATAAAAAACGGCCTGTAACCAGACCGTCAGCAGAATAAGTTTCAGTTCTTCGGCAGTCAGCGAGAGAGGCTGTGCACTCCCCGCTTTCTACAGCGCCCTAACCAGAGCGGACTTAGAACAGGAAGGCCACACCTAAACCGGCATGATAGCTTTTATCAGCGCCATTTAAATCAACACCGACACTGGCATCCAGCTGGGTACGTGCATTTAAGGCATAAATCAGACCTGAACCCAAGGCATATTCTACCTTCTGGCTTTCTGCTTTGCGGTAAATAAACTCAGAGAAGCCGGCCCATTTATCACTGAGCTGATATTGAATCCCCGGCACTGCCTGCAAGGCCCAATTGCTGTCCTGCCACTCATAACGCATGCTAATTGAGGTGGTCAGTAAATCATTATAGGCGTAGGCCACTGCCGAGCTAAGGCTGTAAATATCCTCTTCGGCACTAAAACCGTCATTCCCGGTGGCAATCTGCGCTTCGGCCAGCACCGCCATCGACAGTTTTTCATCATCTAAATCAATGGCATGTTTCAGACCAATGCTGACATCCCCCAGACCATCTTCTTCAACCGACTGGCCAGCACTTTTTACCCGGCTCCAGCCCGGACCATGCCAGCCCAGCTGTAATTCTAGATTATCCGCCAGACCGGTACGCAGTAAGGTATCGGCGTGCAGCTGAGTGATTTCCTGCGTCAGACCATTGTCATCTTTGGTTTTCTGATAGTGCGCATTGGCCAGCGCTTGCTCCCAGGCCAACTGGCCGACCGGCGTAATTCCGGTGCTCATGCCCACACCCGGACGGTCAAATGCAAACTCGGCGGCAAAGACCTGACTGCTGACTGCAGTCGCCACCATCACACCCAATAATTTCAATGCTGACATAGTGTTTATCTCAATTTTAAGCCAATTCTTTGGTCATTTTCGCGCCATGGGCACGGAGCAGTTCTAAGGTTTGCTGTTCTTCAGGCAAGGCTTCAGCCCAGTTAATTTCATCAAAGTCGCAATCAAAGAATAAATCACTGATGGATGACAAAATGGTCAGGCCATCTTCATCTTTACGGTTTGGATCGACGTTTTCTTCAAGCAGGCGCTTTACCGCAGGTGCACAGGCGGCACTGGCGGCGTCCCATAACGGGCCATAGACTTCTTCCGCATCCCACAAATGCAAATTGACCTTGGCCTGAATTAACGCGTCCAGAATTTCCATATGGACGGCCAAATCCTGCTGTTTTTGTGCTTCATTGTGCGGCTGGCCCGCCTCATAGGCCTCGCAAATGGCTTCCCACCACTGAAACAGGCCATCAGACCAGACTGAAATTACCGGGCCTTTTTCAGGATCAATAAAATTCGGATCAAGCCCCGCGGCCAGAAGCTGTTGCACTTGGGCCTGATCTAGTTCTTCTATGGCTTGCACCAAGCGTTGTTGTTGTGCCGTTAACATGCAGAGAGCTCTCTTCAATCAAATCAATTTCGTTCTATTATGCCCAATTCAGTGAAAATTGTTTAAGCGAAATGTAATCTTGTCGCATGAATTTGCTATAAAAAAAGCCCCGATACTGGGGCTTTTCTGCTTTTCAGCCAATACCTGTCTTATTCGTCGACATCGGTATCTAGGTCAACCCGACCCGGCTGTCCACCACGCGGATGTTCTTTTTTCTCAAAGACATGCTCCAGACTACGTTTTAAACGGTCAATGGCGCCATGAATTGCGGTATCGACATTATGACCACGATGATTGACCACCACAGGCTTCAAGCCGGCCGGGCGTGCTTCAATCATACATTTAATGTCGTCATCTCCGCCTTTGTCCCCGTTTTCATCACTTAAATGTACGGAAAAATGGGTAATACGCTCACTATGGCGTTTAAATTCATCACTTAGCTCTGCACGTACGTAACTAATTAATCGTTCGCTACCTTGGATATTCTTATCTGTACGGATTTCAATATTCATAATCTCATCCTCTCTTTCTTTCGTTTTCTGAATCTTTTTTGTGCAAAACTATTTTATCTTGGCACGTTTGTCGCTTGCTGTTTTCCAGCATATTGAACATCTTCAACCTAATTTGGACGCTACCCTCCACATTGAACGATGAACACTTTTGAGTCTGCAGAACCGTGTCCTTATACTTTGAATATCGGGCCTAACTCAAAAATATGCAAGCAATATTTGATAAAAATTAGCAAAAGGATAACCTGTTGTGACAACTGCTTACTTGCGTGGTCAGGCACTGATTGACTCAATTCGCTCTGCCCCTTATTCACGTGATTTAATTGGCTATCATGGCCAGCCGCCACATCCGCAGTGGCCGAATCAGGCACGTATTGCGGTGCAATTTGTATTGAATTATGAGGAAGGCGGCGAAAATCATATTGAACATGGCGATGCCGGTTCCGAGCAGTTTTTATCCGAAATTGTCGGTGCGGCCAGCTTTCCGGCCAGACATATGTCGATGGATTCGATGTATGAATATGGCTCGCGGGCCGGTTTCTGGCGCATTCATCAGGAGTTTCAGCGACGCCAGTTACCGATGACTATTTTTGGGGTCGGTATGGCGCTGGCGCGGAACCCGTATGTGGTCGAGGCCATTCAGCAGGCCGACTATGATGTGGTGTCGCATGGGCAACGCTGGCTACATTATCAGAGCATGGACATGGCCACTGAACGCCAGCATATGGATCAGGCGATCAGTGTCTTAGAAACCCTGTTTGGTCATGTACCCATTGGCTGGTATACCGGCCGCGATAGCCCCAATACCCGCCAGTTACTGGCCGAATTTCCACAAATTCAGTATGACTGTGATTATTATGGCGATGATTTACCGTTCTGGCAGACGCTGACCAATGCCCAAGGCCAGTCACGACCGCATTTAATTATTCCCTACACCCTCGACAGCAATGACATGAAGTTTGCCGCTGCAGCCGGCTTTAATAGCGGCGAGCAGTTTTATCAATACCTGAAAGATGCTTTTGATGTGCTTTATGCCGAAGGAGAAACTGCACCTAAAATGCTCTCGATTGGTATGCACTGCCGTCTTTTGGGGCGCCCGGGACGCTTTAAAGCCCTGCAACGCTTTTTGGACTATATTCAGTCGCATCCACAGGTCTGGATTTGCCGCCGCGGTGATATTGCTACGCATTGGTATCGCCATCATGCACCAGAACCCGTCAAATAAAAAAACTCGCACTGGACTTGTGCAGCTTTAGCCGTCTCAGTAAAAAATTGGATTTTCACCGAAATTTGGCACTGATATTGCACTTTTAGCAACAAAATTAAATGTAATGATGAGACCCTTACTGTGCAACTGGATCAATTTAATCAGGCCCCTGAAGCTGAGATTCACCAATTCTTGCAGCAATGTGTACACATTCCGGCATGGGCAACTGCTATAACCCAACAGCGTCCTTTTGAGAGTATCGAGCAACTTTTAGAATTTTCCCGGCAGCAGGCCAGCCACTGGAGCTGGCCTGAGATTCAGGCCGCACTCGCAAACCATCCTCGAATTGGCGAAAAACAGGCGCAGCAGCAACTCACGGTACAGGAGCAGGCCTTTTCTGCCCGGGAACAAGCCGCCGTCCAGCTCAATAGCGACACCCAGCAGGCACTTTTACAAGCTAATCTGGCCTATGAAAAAAAATTCGGATTTATTTTCCTGATTAAAGCCTTTGGCTTGAGCAGTGAAGATATTCTGCAAGCCCTGCAGTATCGCCTGCTGAATGATGCCGACACTGAACAGCGCATTGTGCAGCAGCAACTTTCAGACATTGCCTTACTGCGTTTAAGCCAGGAGCTTCAGTCATGATCAGCACCCATATTTTAGATACCCATTTGGGTCAACCGGCTACCGGCGTGAAAATCCGGCTATTTAATCAGCAACAACAGTTGCTGGCCGAAGCCGAAACCAATGCCGATGGCCGGGTCACAGCCGCCGATTTTGCTTTGGCCGACTGTCCGGAAGGCTCATACAGCCTGGAGTTTTATACTGCGGCCTATTTTGAGCAAAAAGGCCTGGACAGCTTCTTTCCTAAAGTGGTGATTTACTTCCAGATTAAGGAGGCGACACAGCATTATCACATCCCGTTACTGATCAGTCCTTTTGCCTATTCGACCTATCGTGGCAGCTAAATTTGGTCGGAAAATTGCCAATAAAAAGTTAAATTTGGCTTTATTTTTGCTTAATAACCTGTATTCTTGACACGCTTTTTGGGGAAGACGAAGACACCGTTATGAAACTTACACAACTTGCTGCACTTTGTGCATTCTCAACCACTACTGCCTTAACGCAAGCGGCGCCAGTATGGCAGGACTTTAGCCTGACTGGTCTTTATGGCACCAATTACGAACAGGTTTTTTCTGAGGCAGAAGAACAAGCAACCTTAACGGTTGAGTATGCTGCCAAAGTAAAATACGCAGACGTATTTTTCTTCATGGATCGTAGCCGTGATGAAACTGATACTAAAGCTACCTATTTCGAATTGGCACCACGTTTAAGCCTAGGCGAAGTAACCGGTCAAAACCTGGCATTTGGTCCGGTGAAAGACGTATTAGTAGCCACTACATGGGAAGGCGGTGAAGGTTTCGATAACTTCTTATACGGTGTCGGCTTTGCTTTAGATATTCCATATACCCAATATGCGAACATCAACTTCTATCGTGCTAATAATGAGAGCACGAAAGATGATTATCAAATGACCATCACCTATGCTGTACCATTTAAACTGGGCAATGAAGACTTCCTGGTTGATGCCTTCCTAGACTGGTCAACTGCTGAAGGTATTCAGCATGCCAGCGAATTAAACTGGACTTCTCAGTACAAATGGAATGTGGGTAAACACATTTCTCCAGAAACACGTTTATACGTGGGGGTTGAACACTCAGTATGGAACAACAAATATGGCTGGAAAGGTAAAGACCAGAATGATGTCAGCGCACTGGTGAAATACCATTTCTAAGTCGTATACATAACCTAAAAAAGCAGGACTCCGGTCTTGCTTTTTTTATGCCCGCAGCGGCATGATAATGCGCTTATTCCTATCCTGATGTGCTGCTTATGCGCTTTCATCTTCGTCCTGCCACCGAACACGATCTTGCTGCCATTCAGGCGATTTATAACCCGGAAGTGCTACAGCATGTAAACACCTGGAATGAACAGCCCTTTGATCTGGCACATTTCCAGCACTGGTTCCAGCAATTACAAAAACAGAATTTTCCGCTGCTGGTAGCCGAACATCTGGACACCGGACAAATTGTCGGCTATGCCGATTATTCCACCTTCCGCAGCATCAGCGGTTTTAAACATACAGTCGAACATTCGGTGTTTATTGACCGTCAATTCAGCCGGCAGGGTTTGGGCAAACAGTTGATGCAGGCCTTAATCCAGCATGCACAGGCACATCAGGTTCATGTGATGGTGGCCGCCATTGACCATGACAATAGCGGTTCAATGGCCTTGCATCAGCAATTAGGTTTTCAGCATTGCGGCTATATGCCCCAAGTTGGAAAAAAATTTGGTCAATGGCGTGATCTGGTACTAATGCAACTCATTCTGGATCCAGCACCAGAGCAGACAGCATCAACACCAGCCGATTGACCTGTGTTGATTAAAGACACCTAGTACAGAAAATTTAATCCAGCGGATTACCGACTATATTGCTGATAATGCCTTTCATGATATGTGGCCCCTGCTCTTGGCGCAGTTCGGCATACCAGGCTTCCGTCACCTGCTGGTCTTTCATATGCGTAACATCACAGCGTTTACGCGCGCGCAGCACCAGCTCATTGGCGCGCTCATTACGTTTATTCTGGTAGCGGCTTAAGGCATCCTGCATACCCAGGGTATTAATTTGTAAGGCACGCGCCAGATAAATAGCATCTTCCATGGCCTGACAACCACCCTGCCCAATATCTGGCGTGGTGCTATGTGCGGCATCTCCCACTAGCACCACCCGGCCTTTATAAAAATTGGCGAAAGGCTCAATATCATGAATTTCCACGCGATTGGTGCGCTGTTCGTCAATTGAGTCTATCAGCTGCTGCACCTGCGGACACCAGCCCTGAAAATACTGTTTTAACAGTGTTTTATACTGGCTGCGGTCATTCTCCAGTCCGGCCGCTAGCGGCACATCAAAGAAAAAATAAAAACGCTGATCGGCCACCGGCATCAGGGAAGCGCGCTTGCCTTCCCCGACAAAGGTGGTCCACTGATTGGCCGGGGCCAGCTGTTCGGACACCTCCACCAGACCATTCCAGTTGACATAACCGGCATAACGGCGTGCGACAGTTTCATCCAGTACATAGGCGCGGGTTAAAGAGTGGGTACCATCGGCCCCGACCAGCAGTTCGGTTTGTAGCTGTGTGCCATCAGCAAAGCTGACCGTCACCTGTGAACCATCTTCCTGGAGTGCCACCATTTTCTTGCCTAAATAGATGTGCTCGCGACCAAATGCATCCATCAGCATATTTTGCAGTTCCGCGCGCGACACCGGATACGGACGCTGCCCGACTTCTTCAATTAACGGCGTCAGGCTGAACTGGGTCATCACATCACCGCTCAGGCCATCGACATAGGCCAGATGATCCATCTGCCCGCCTAGCTCGGCCACCTGCTCGGTCAGTCCGAGGTAATTCAGGCACTTCACCCCATTGGACCACAGGGAAATGGCCGCGCCCACCGGAAGAATCTGCTCAGCCTGTTCATAAATACGCACTTCATGGCCAAACTTTTTTAGTGCAATCCCTGTGGTTAATCCGCCAATACCTGCACCAATAATTGTAATTTTCATTTTTCCTCCCAAGGCTTGCCTGTCAAAACTGAACAGCTGAAGCGAAAAACGTGCCATTTCATGCTTAGCCTGGGTCGCATGGCCAGAAGTTGGCACAGGCTGTGCTTCTACCCGTAGCAATAGGCCTGCTGTACAAGCCAAATCTGGCGCCACTGCCTGATTTCGATGCACGGCCGTGCCTGCTGTGAATGAACAATAAATGGAAGAGAATTATGGCCACTTTAATTGCACCAACATTTGACCTACCGCCCCAGCTTCAAACACTAACCAACCTGGCAGATACCCGTATTGGTGCAAAAGTTATTGAATGTTCAGATGATTTTTTTGCCGATGCGCAGCGTATGCTGCAATTTGCAGCACCAGTATTTGTGGAAGATAAATTTGATGATCATGGCAAATGGATGGACGGCTGGGAAACCCGCCGTAAGCGCCATGCCGGTTATGACTGGGCCATTGTCCAGTTAGGTGTGGCTGGCAAAATTCAGGCGCTGGATATTGATACCACCTTTTTTAGCGGTAACTATCCCGCTTCAGCCAGTGTCGAAGCCTGCTATGCGCCGCAAGGTAATCTGGAGCAGGCCGAATGGCAGCCACTTTTAGCCAACAGTATTTTGGGACCCAGCCAGCATCATCTGTTTGAAGTCAGGTCTGATGCGGTCTATACCCATGTGCGTCTGAATATTTTCCCCGATGGCGGTGTGGCACGTTTTCGCGTATATGGCGAGGTGAAAATTCAGACCACAGATCATCAGGGTACGCTGGATTTACTGGCGCTTGAAAATGGCGGCCGGGTAGTTGCCTATAGCGATGCTCACTTTGGCCATCCACGGAACCTGATTAATCCGGGTCGTGGCATCAATATGGGCGATGGCTGGGAAACCAAACGCCGCCGCGCACCCGGCTTTGACTGGTGTATTCTGGCTTTGGGACAGGCCGGCCAGATTGAAAAAATTGATATCGACACCGCCCATTTCAAGGGCAACTACCCGGCAGAAGTGTCAATTCAGGCCGTCTATATTGAAGATGCCACCGATCCGCAACTGATTCCACAAAGCATGTTCTGGCCATTTTTACTGGAGGCGCAGCCCATGCAGATGGACCATGTGCATTCCTTTATCGAGCAGATTTTAAAGCACGATAAAATCTCGCATATCCGGGTCAATATGATTCCCGACGGCGGTATCAGCCGGATTCGCCTCTGGGGCACACTGGTGGACTAACGCACCAGCGTCGCTGTTGGCCCACTCCACAGGCTGACAGCGACCTCCATCTCTACCAGTTGATGATGACCATAAAAATACCCGCCCTGGAACTCTCAAACAACATGAAAAATACCATTCAGATTCAAGCATTGACCCTGGACAATTTTGCCCCTTTTGGTGAAGTGATTAGCTGTCAGGGACATGACTATTTTCATATTAACCATGCCCAAACCGAGCGTTATCATGCGCTGGCCATGACGGAAATTCTTGGTGAAGCACAAGCAGGCATTAGTATTTTCCGCAATATCCAGAGTACCCAAATACCGTTTCAGGTAGCAATGCTGGAGCGCCATCCTCAAGGGTCGCAGGCTTTTATTCCGATGCAGGGGCAAGCGTTTTTGGTGGTGGTGGCACCGGGTTTAAATGCAGATGAGCCGGACATCAGCCAGCTTCAAGCATTTATTAGCGATGGTTCACAAGGCGTGAATTACCGCGCCGGGACCTGGCATCATCCCCTGCTGACGCTGGAGGCACCCAGCGATTTTGCCGTGATTGACCGGATTGGCTCTGGTCCCAACTGCGATGTATATGAATTCAACTCACCCATCCAGATTGTTTCTGCCCAGATTTAATTCTCCATTTGGTATAAAAAATAAGCCAGCTTGCCCTTTACAAGCCCAGTATGTGCATGTTTTAGTCAGTACTCTGCCAGTCCGTTGAAATACGCATGTCTAAAGCCGACCTGATGGTTCTGATCTTTTGTGTCATTGCTGCCCTGTTACACGGGATCAGCGGCTTCGGCTTTCCTATGGTCAGTACCGCGGCCATCTCCACCTTGTACCCGCTGTCGACCACGGTAGCCTTTGTACTATTACCCTGCCTGATCCTGAATCTGTTTTTACTCAATAGCGACCCCGAACGCAGCTTTCTTCAGGCGCTGCGCTATTATTCCGGTCAATATTGGGGCCTGATTATCAGCAGTCTGATCGGAAGTGTATTCGGTGTGCAGTTACTACTACATCTAAATGATGGCTATCTCAAACTGCTGATGGGGCTGTTTATTTTATGGTATGTGCTGGATCAGTTTCGCAGCCAGCCCCTGCGCATTCAGGCCAGTCTGAAAAACATGCTGCTGTTTGGTCTGCTGGCCGGTGTGATCGGCGGAGCCACCAATGCCATGGCACCCTTTCTGATGATGTACCTGCTGAGTACCGAACACAGCAAAACCGAAATTGTGCTGATCAGCAACTTGAATTTTGCGGTCAGTAAACTGATTCAGCTGCTGCTGCTTTACCCGGTGATGCTGCAATTTAAATCTGAACAATGGTCCTTACTGGGCTTATTAACCGTGGTGTCGCTGCTCGGGGTCTGGGCTGGCGGCCAGTTACGTGCCCATATTTCCCAGCAGAAATTTCGCTGGCTGATTCTCAGCTTACTGGCCGTGCTGGGCGGCTCAGCCCTGTGGCAAGCTGTGCAACTCCTCAGTCAGAACCCGCATTTTTTTGTGGTTTAATCTTCTCTTAGCTGCAAAATAATCAATTTATACTTTGCCCCCCTGCTTGAAAAATATTAAATAATAGGCCGATTACTCTAATTCCTATAAATCTATAAAAGGATCGTATATGAATACAGATACGTTAAAACCACCGGTCGAGGCCGCGCCGAAAGGCATTGTCAAAGGCTGGATTATTATTGTCATTGCCGCCCTGCTTTCTTGGGGCTTTTACCATATTTTGCCCTATGATGATTATGCCAATAAAGGCCTGAGCCTGCTGCTGTTTATCGGGATTTTATGGCTGACTGAAGCGGTGCATATCACCATTACCGCGCTGCTGGTGCCGGTGCTGGCCGTAGCGCTTGGCATGCCGATTGAAAATGCCAGCAAAGAACTGGTACCGATGACCACCACGCAGGCGCTGCGGACTTTTGCTGACCCGGTCATTTTCCTGTTCTTTGGTGGTTTTGCCTTGGCCACTGCCCTACATATCCAGAAACTGGACCGTAAAATTGCGATGTGGATTATTTCCATGTCTGGCGGGCATTTGGGGATTTCAGTGCTGGCCATTTTTGCCGTCACAGCTGCACTGTCGATGTGGATTTCCAATACCGCCACCGCAGCGATGATGCTCCCGCTGGCTTTGGGTCTGCTGTCGCACCTGGATTCAACCAAAGAGCGCTCTACCTTCGTCTTTATTCTGCTCGGGATTGCCTATTCGGCCAGTATTGGCGGCCTGGGAACGCTGGTCGGTTCACCACCGAATGCGATTGCTGCCAAAGCACTGGACTATGACTTCGCTGACTGGATGAAAATCGGTTTGCCGATGATGCTGATTTTACTGCCGGCCATGCTAGTCAGTTTATATCTGGTGTTGCGTCCGAAACTGAACCAGAAAATTCATTTTGAAACAGAAGTAATTCCATGGAACCGAACCCGTATCGCGACCATGATTCTGTTTATCTGTACCGCGATTGCCTGGATTTTTGGCAAAAAACTCAGCGAGAACTTTGGTATTTCATCTCCGGATACCTGGACTGCACTGGTCGCCGCCTGTCTGGTGGTGATTTTAGGTACAGCTACCTGGAAACAGGTTTCTGAAAACACCGACTGGGGGGTGTTACTGCTGTTCGGTGGTGGTTTAACCTTAAGTGCGATGTTAAAAGATTCAGGTGCATCGCTGGTACTGGGTCAAACCGTTGCAGATGTATTTGGTACGGCATCACCGCTGGTGATTATTTTTGTGGTGACCATTTTCATTATTTTCCTGACTGAATTTACCAGTAACACCGCTTCTGCTGCACTGTTGGTACCGGTCTTTGCCGCCATTGCCGACCAGATGGGTATGCCAAAAGAAATTCTGGTGATTATTATTGGTATTGGTGCATCGTGTGCCTTTATGTTGCCTGTAGCAACACCGCCAAATGCAATTGTGTTTGGGTCCGGTCATATCAGACAGCGTGAAATGATGAGTGTGGGGATGGTGTTAAACATCCTGTGTACCTTCATTATTGCGCTGTTCGTGTACTGGTTCTTTAGCTAAACGCTCAGCATCCATCTAAAAGAGCACTGATTTCAGTGCTCTTTTTTTGTTTAAATTTTACCTATACTTAGACTATGATCTAAGCCATCAATAGGAATGACACGGGGATTTTTATGGCCAAGTTTTTAAACACCAGTGCAACCAACTTTTTTCTAGAAGAACTGATTAAGAATGCCAAAGAGCGTTTAATTCTGATTAGCCCCTATTTACGACTTAATGACCGGATTAAAGAATTACTCGAAGATAAAGATCGGCTCAAAATTGACATCCGTATTGTGTATGGCAAAAGCGATCTGCATCCAGAGGAAATCAAATGGTTGCAAAAACTGGATTATGTCCGCTTAAGCTTCTGCAAGAACCTGCATGCAAAATGCTATCTGAATGAATCGGAATGTATTATTTCCAGCCTGAATTTATATGAATTCAGCCAGATTAATAACAATGAAATGGGAATTCTGGTTCGCAAATACGAAGATGATGAAGTATTTAAAGATGCCTATGAAGAAGCGCAGCGCATTATTCGGATTAGTGATGAAGTCCGCATTAGCCTCGATGAAGTGAAAGCAGATGCTGTGGTGGCCGAAGCAGAGCGTGGCGAAGAAAGCTCGACACTGACCAAACTCACCACTTCCAAACTGGCTGCAAAACATAAGCTGAAAACCGCAGATATACTGGAGAAATTAACCACAAAAGGCTTCCTGACCTTAAACGAAAATGGCAAACACTTTTTAACTGAACAGGGTAAAAGTAGTGGGGGTGAGTTCAGATCCAGTCAGTATGGTGGGTATTTTTTATGGAATGAAAATACGGAAATTGAATGACAATTTCCCTCTCCTTTTCGGAGACAGGGAGAGGTGAAATTAAAGCCTCCAAACCTCCCTTCTTGCGCTGCAAGATCAAGCCGTGCTGATCCCTTGCTCAGGGAGGCTTTGACTTGTTAAATCCCACCAAACCTCCCTTTGAGAGAGGGAAATTAAATCGCTACTAACTCCCGAATCCCTTTCTCCGGCATTTCCCTGCCGGCACCTTGTGCAATCACCTGGCCACGCGCCATCACGGTATAGCCATCGGCCAGCTCTTCGGCAAAATCATAGAACTGCTCGACCAGCACAATTGCCATTTCTCCGCCATCAGCCAGTTTACGAATCACCCGGCCAATATCTTTAATAATCGACGGCTGAATACCCTCGGTTGGCTCATCCAGAATTAATACCTTCGGTTCAGAAGCCAGCGCGCGGGCAATTGCCAATTGCTGCTGCTGACCACCGGATAAATCTCCGCCACGGCGCTGCTTCATTTCATCCAGAACCGGAAAAATCTCGTACAGATGTTCCGGTACTTTTCGGGTTTTTGCGCCTTTAAATTTCGCCATCCCAATCAGGATATTTTCCTCAACTGTTAAGGTCGAAAAAATATCGCGGCCTTGTGGCACATAGGCCAAACCTTCACGCACGCGCTGCTCCGGACTAAGCCTGGAAATATCTTTGCCATCCAGCAGAATCTGCCCGGACTTAATCGGCAAAATGCCCATCAAACATTTCAGTAACGTGGTTTTGCCCACGCCGTTACGCCCCAGCACCACTGAACATGCGCCGACCGGAGCCTGAAACGATACATCACGCAGGATATGACTGCCCCCATAAAACTGATTGACGTCTTTGACTTCTAGCATCGCGGTCTCCTTAACGTCCTAAATATTTTTCAATCACATCGTCATTGGCCTGAACTTCAGCCAATGTCCCCTCTGCCAGAATGGCACCCTGTGCCAGCACCGTGACTTTTTCACTGATGGTGTCAATAAAGCTCATATCATGCTCAACCACAATCAAGGTATGATTTTTCTTCAGTTCCAGACACAGCTCCGCGGTGCGTTCAGTTTCGGCATCGGTCATACCGGCCACCGGTTCATCCAGCAAAATCAGCTTGGGGCGCTGCATCAAGAGCATGCCAATTTCCAGCCACTGCTTTTGGCCATGCGACAGCAATCCGGCCGGTTTATGCACCAATTCCTGTAAGCGGATTTGTGCTAGCGATTCTTCCAGTGCCTGTTGGGCATCGGGATCGAGCTTGCTAAACAGGCTTTTTTTCACCCGTTTATCTTTCGGGGCGGCAAGCAGCAGGTTTTCTATGACAGTAAAATTTTCAAATACTGTGGGTTTCTGGAACTTGCGTCCAATTCCGGCCTCGGCAATCTGTTCGGTGCTCATCTTGGCTAAATCATAGGTCTGGCCAAAAAAGGCACTGCCTTCCGTTGGACGAGTTTTACCGGTAATCACATCCATTAACGTGGTTTTACCGGCACCATTGGGTCCAATGATGCAACGTAATTCCCCTTCTTCGATATACAAAGACAAGTCATTTAAGGCACGAAAGGCATCAAACCACACGCTGACTTTTTCCAAATACAGTGCAATACCGTGGCTAAAATCTGCGCCCTGTTCCTTGGGACGGCCATAACCTTCAGCAGCATGGCCGCCATGAGCTTGCAACAGTTCACTCATTCGCTCCGCTCCTTTTTAAAACGGTCAAACAGACCAATAATCCCTTTCGGCAGGAAGATGGTTACCACAATAAATAGCGCCCCTAAAATCAGTAACCACGCCTCTGGGGAAGCAGCGGTGAAATAGGTTTTGGCCGCGTTAATCACACCCGCGCCGAGTAAAGGCCCAATTAAGGTGCCGCGACCACCCGCCGCGACCCAGACCGCCATTTCAATTGAGTTGACCGGGTTCATTTCACTCGGGTTGATGATGCCGGCCTGTGGCACATACAGCGCCCCGGCAATACCCGCGATCACCGCAGACAGTACCCAGGCCGACAGCTTGTACCACAGCGTGCGATAGCCCAGATATTGCAGACGGTTTTCACTGTCACGAATTGCACCCAGCACACGGCCATAAGGCTGATTCATCAGATGACGCAACCCGATAAAGCACAGCAGAAGCACCAGCGCGGTGATAAAACACAGGCTGGCCCGCATCGGTGCCGAGGTAATATCCATGCCCAAAATAGTTTTAAAGCCGGTAAAACCATTGTTGCCGCCGAAACCGGTTTCATTACGGAAAAACAGTAGTGCGGCAGCAAAGGTCATGGCCTGGGTGATAATCGAGAAATACACGCCCTTGATTTTGGAGCGAAAAGCAAAGAAGCCAAACACAAAGGCAATGATGCCCGGCACTAAAACAACAAGTGCAAGCGCCCACAGGAAATGTTCCGTACCAACCCAGAACCACGGCAACTCGGTCCAGCTTAAGAAACGCATAAAGTCTGGCAGCCCATCACCCGCGGATTGGCGCATCAGGTACATGCCAAACGCATAACCGCCCAGAGCAAAGTACAGGCCATGACCCAAACTTAAAATACCGGCATAGCCCCAGACCAGATCCAAGGCCAAAGCCACCAGTGCCAGACACATGATTTTGCCAATCAGGGTGACCCAATAAGCCGACAGATGCAGTGCCGAATCACTCGGCAACAGATGCAGCCACGGCAACAGCAGTAAAATCGCAAAACAGGCGGCAATGGCTGCCCCGCTATAGGGTTTATCGGAAAGTAAATGTGTGATCTTCATGCGCTTACTCCACAAAACGGCCTTTGATGGCAAACAGACCTTGTGGGCGTTTTTGAATAAACAAAATCACAAGAACCAGAAGAATAATTTTGGCCAGTACAGCGCCCATGCCAATTTCCAGCGCAGTCCCGCTAATACCCAGACCCAGTGCTGCCAGTACCGCACCCCAGACCTGACCAACCCCGCCAACTACCACCACCAGGAAGGCATCAATAATGTAGTTCTGCCCCAAATCCGGGCCGACATTTCCGACCTGCGCCAAGGCACAACCGGCTAGTCCAGCCAGACCAGAACCCAGACCAAAAGCCATCATGTCGATGCGGCTGGAACGAATTCCGACGGCACGTGCCATCTGACGGTTTTGGGTTACAGTCCGCACAAACAGACCAAAACGGGTTTTATTGAGTAAATACACCAGCAACAACAGCACGGCGATGGTAAAGACAATAATTGCGATACGGTTATACGGCAGCATCAGGCTCGGGCTAATGGAAATGCCGCCAGACAGCCAGGCAATATTGGACACCTCCACGTTTTGTGCGCCAAAGATCATCCGCACCAATTGCATTAAAATCAGACTCACCCCAAAGGTGGCCAGCAGGGTTTCCAGCTGACGGCCATAGAGCGGACGAATTACCGTGCGTTCAATCAGCATGCCAATTAAAGCGCTGACCAGAAAGGCTGCCGGAATCGCCACGATCAGGTACCAGTCCAGATAACTGCCAAAATGGCTTTTAAACAGGCTTTGCACCACATAGGTGGTATAAGCGCCAATCATGATCAGCTCGCCATGCGCCATATTGATGACTCCGAGCAGACCATAGGTGATGGCCAGTCCTAACGCCGCCAGCAGCAAAATACTGGCGGTACTGAGCCCGGAAAATAGATGGCCGGCCCATTCACTGGCCTGTAAGCGGGTCTGAATGGCGCTTTTGGCCTCCAGCAACACGGCTTTCAGTTCCAAATTCAGATTCGGCTGTTGCAGCTCCTGCTCCACCATGGCCAGTACATCGGGACGGTTGGAATCGGCCAGTACCTGGGCGGCCTGAATTTTCACCAGCACATCTGGCTGCTGATAATCCAGCCGTGCTTTGAGCTGGGCCAGACGCGCCTTCACCTTATTATTCCGTTCCTGTAAATACAGGCGATTGATCTGCGCCAGCTGTAATTCAGACAGATTGCTTTCATAAATATCGACAGCTTCAAGGCGCTCAGCCGCATCTTCTGACTGCATTTTTGAATGCGCCAGCGCAAAGGTCAGCGCTTTCTGCAAGGTATTCACCAGCGTGACCTGCGCCAGATCACTTGGCCAGTCGCTAACCGGCTCCAGTGCCGGATAATGCAGTAAACGCTCATCCGATTCCAGAATATAGGTTTGACCATTGGCGCCGCTATAGAGCTGCTGCTGTTCAACATATTGTGCAAGCTGATCCAGCTGTTCGAGGCTGCCGGGCCACTGGTTCAGTAAGGCACGGCGGCTGGCGAAATCACCTTGCACAAATTGCTGGATGGCATCGGCCTGTGTCACAGCAACGGCTGTCTGTGTTTGCGGCTGTTCGGCCTGAGCCAGCTGTATCGATAAAACTTGGGCAAAAATCAGAAAAATAGCGGCGATATTCACGCGAATATTCATTTTATATCCCCCTATTGTGTGTCCTCTTTTTTATAAGAAGGCAGAGAAATCAAAAAAAAACCTGCTGCCGAAGCAGCAGGCGTGATGTCAAACTTACTTCGGAAGATAAGGACTCCAAGGTTCTGCCTGCAGGGTTTGCGGGGTTTTATAGACAATATCAAACTGGCCATCGGCACGGATTTGCCCGATCATGACCGGCTTATGCAAGTGATGGTTTGACGTATCCATTTTTAAGGTATAACCAGAGGGTGCTTTAAATTCCTGACCAGCCATGGCTGCACGGACTTGATCCACCTCGGTAGTGCCGGCTTTTTCTACCGCCTGCTTCCACATATTGATGCCGACATAGGTCGCTTCCATCGGGTCATTGGTCACCAGCTTGTTGGCATTTGGCAGTTTATAATCGACTGCGTACTGCTTCATTTTGTTGGTGAACTCGGTATTGACCGGATTTTTTACCGACATAAAGTAGTTCCACGATGCCAAGTGGCCGACCAGTGGCTTGGTATCAATACCGCGTAATTCTTCTTCACCCACCGAGAACGCCATCACCGGAATATCAGAAGCTTTGATGCCCTGATTGCCCAGTTCACGGTAGAACGGCACATTGGAATCGCCATTGATGGTGGAAATGACCGCAGTCTTTTTCCCGGCCGAGAATTTTTTAATATTGCTGACAATGGTCTGATAGTTACTGTGCCCAAACGGGGTGTACTCTTCCATAATGTCCGCATCAGCAATGCCTTTTGATTTCAGGAAAGCACGCAGAATCTGGTTGGTGGTCCGTGGATAGACATAATCCGTTCCCAGCAGCACAAAACGTTCGGCCTGACCGCCCTCTTCACTCATCAGATATTCCACTGCCGGAATCGCCTGCTGGTTAGGTGCTGCGCCGGTATAGAAAATATTTTTCGACTGTTCCTGACCCTCATATTGCACCGGATAGAACAGCAGACCATTCAGCTCTTCCACCACCGGCAGTACCGATTTACGTGATACTGAAGTCCACGCACCAAAAATGACCGCGACCTTATCCTGAGTAATCAGCTGGCGCGCCTGCTCTGCAAACAGTGGCCAGTCAGAGGCCGGATCAACCACCACCGGTTCCAGCTTTTTGCCCAGCACCCCGCCATTGGCATTAATTTCATTGATTGCCATTAGCGCGGTATCTTTTAGCGAGGTTTCTGAAATGGCCATGGTGCCGGACAAGGAATGCAGGATGCCGACTTTAATGGTTTCACCGGTGCTGGCCGCTGGCTGGGCTGTGCTGGCACTGTCGCTACTTTCGGTCGATTTTGAGCAGCCGCTGAGCACCACAACCCCGGCCATGCTGGCCACTAACATACTTTTTGAAAACAGATTGCGCTGGAACTTCATGAATTTCTCCACACTTATGCAGCACCTGAACACGGTGCCTGTTGTTCTATGACTGCAGCGGATAATTCAATTTCTATGCCAAACGCAAAAATGACAGGCAGATCTAGACGGGACAAGTAAGATTTAAATCATAAAAATTAGTTACTTATATTAATATAAAAAATGAAGCATAGCCCTTCAGCTACGCTGCACTGATCAGCACCACATACACCCAAGCAGAGTGCGCTCTAGAGTTTTTATAGATATTGAAGGCTAAGGAGGCGCAAAAGTGAACAAAAAAAGTGCAACCCTATACAGCCGTATTGCCTCATTTTGGAGAAAAAATCAGCGATATAAAAAAACCTGCACCAAGACGGGCAGGTTTTCTAAAATGATGAAAGTTTTAAGGTTTTAAACCACCAGATCAGCCAGATTGCCTTTTTGCTCTAGCCACTGCTTCCGGTCTGCGGAGCGTTTTTTGGCCAGCAGTTTATCCAGCAAACCGGCAGTGACATGAATATCATCCAGATCCAGTTGCACCAGACGGCGTGTATCCGGGTCCATGGTGGTTTCACGCAGCTGGCTGGCGTTCATTTCACCCAAGCCTTTAAAGCGGGTGATTTGCGGATTTTTGCTTTTGCATTTATTTAAAATGCCGTTGAGCTCATCTTCATCCAGTGCGTAATGTACATCTTTATTGTCATCAATCCGGAATAATGGCGGCATGGCCACAAATAAATGCCCTTCTTCTACCAAAGCCGGGAAATGTTTGACAAAAAGCGCACAGAGCAAGGTGGCAATATGCAGACCATCGGAGTCGGCATCGGCCAGAATACAGATTTTGCCATAACGCAGTTCAGACAAGTCATCTGAACCCGGATCAACCCCAATCGCAATGGCAATATCATGCACTTCCTGAGAGCCCAGCACCTCATCAGAAGACACTTCCCAGGTATTTAAAATTTTACCGCGAATCGGCATGATGGCCTGGAAATTCTTGTCACGTGCCTGCTTGGCCGAACCGCCCGCAGAATCCCCTTCGACAATAAACAGTTCCGATTCTTCACGGGTCAGACCGACACAGTCGGCCAGCTTGCCTGGCAGAGCCGGACCCGACACAATCTTTTTACGCTCGACTTTTTTGGCTGCTTTTAAACGGCGACCGGCCTTGGAGATGGCCATTTCTGCCAGTTGCAGCGCTATATCTGAATTCTGATGCAGCCATAAGGCAAAGGCATCTTTGGCAATATTCTGCACAATTCCGGACGCTTCACGGCTCGACAGACGCTCTTTGGTCTGACCGGAGAATTGTGGCTCCTGGAATTTTAGCGACAGGATATAGTTCACTCCATCCCAGACATCTTCGGCCGAGAGTTTCAAGTTACGCGGCAACAGGTTACGCAGCTCACAGAACTCGCGCATGGCATCGGTGATACCGGAACGCAAACCATTGACATGGGTACCGCCCTGCGCGGTCGGAATCAGGTTGACGTAAGATTCCTGAATGCTTTCACCGCCTTCAACATTCCAGCAAATCGCAAGCTCTGCGCTGGCGCGTTCTGCATTGCCTGAAGAGACAAAGGCCGGCGCCGGAATAATCTCGCGGTCTTCCAGTTCATCCATTAAATAATCGACCAGGCCATTTTCAAACTGCCAGGTGATTTTTTCATCATTAATCTGGTCGATATAATTGATTTGCAGGCCAGCCGCCAAAACCGCTTTGGCTTTTAAATTATGTTTTAAGGCTTTTAAGGCAAATTTTGGCGAATCGAAATATTTGGCTTCCGGCCAGAAACGCACCAGCGTGCCTGACGCACGTTTTGGCGCTTTACCTTCCAGCACTTCTAGTGGTCCAGTGGCTTCGCCCTGCTCAAAAGCCATTTTGTAGAGATTGCCCTGACGCTGTACATCCACTTCTACCCGGGTCGACAAGGCATTCACCACAGAAATCCCGACCCCGTGCAAACCACCGGAAAACTGATAGTTATCGGTACTGAACTTGCCGCCGGCATGCAGCTTGGTCAAAATAATTTCAATCCCGCTCTGGCCATATTCCGGGTGAATATCCACCGGCATCCCACGGCCATTGTCTTCTACTGCCAGCGAGCCATCTTTATACACGGTCACGCTAACTTTGGTGGCATGTCCGGCCAGTGCCTCATCGACAGCATTATCAATCACTTCCTGCGCCAAATGGTTCGGACGCGAGGTGTCGGTATACATACCCGGACGGCGACGGACCGGATCGAGACCAGATAAAACTTCAAGAGATTGAGCCGTATATTGAGACACGTTGTACTGTTTCCTTATTTTAGGGAATCCGATAAAAACTGCAGCAGCATAGGTATTTTTAGCGCAAAGTTGTCCATCCCATGATTGCCGCGGGTTTCGGTCATGATCAGAGAGCTATGCTGGGCCTGGCTATAATAACGCTGTGCGTCACGATAATCCAAAACTTCATCGCCTTGCTGCAATAACACTAAAATTTTGTCTGCCTTTTCAACAAAAGGCACTGCCATCTGTTCCAGTTGCTGTAAATGTAGCCGCTCCAGCGTCCAGTGTTCATGCACTTTCAGCGGAATTTGTGCATCGCCAAACAGTTCCTGAAACAACTGCCATGGTCGCATAGCCGGATTAATCAGCACAGCCGGAACCGCATAGCGTGCGACCAGTTGTGTCGCATAGAAGCCGCCCAGACTGCTGCCGACCAGCGCTACTTGGTCCAGCTGCTCAATCAGTGCAGATAAGCGCTGCATCACCTCGCGTGGCGGCGCATTCAGATCGGGCAGATGTACCTGAATGTCACTCCGCTGTGCCAGCGCTTGCCGCAACAGCTGGCCTTTGGCAGAAAAGGGATTGCTCCTGAAACCATGCAAATAAATTAAATTCATTGTGCTAATCGGATGTTATCCATGTTCATTGTTGTATTTACTTTTTTGAGACTTTGATCACATTCATGTTTTAATTTGTATGTCACAAATAATTGTTAGACAAAAAAATTAAAACTGGGGCGTCATCCTGGCTATTGTAAAAGTTGTTCGGGATGAATGATATAAAATTAAGCTTAGAAATTTATACCGTGAAGCCAACGAAAAAGAAAGTAGCCGCGACACTATTGTTAGGGGGCAGTAGCACATGCCAAGTTTAACGCCATTGCATGAAACTTATTGTAAATGGGACACCACACCGCCCAGCCAGGCCGATTTACTGGAAGGTCTGGCGCAGCTGTTAAGTATGCCGGTGCATCAGGTGGTCAAAGAGCTGGTGCAGACCATTCAGCGTGAGGTCTTGCTGAGCCTGTTTGGCATGAGTGAACAGCACTCCCGAAAATTCCAGAATATGTCGCCCATTCGCAAGCTGTACAGCCTGTCCTTTGATACCTTGCAAAACTATAGCAACTACCTGCTGGCGCCCAGTCTGCGTCAGGTAATTGATCGTTTTCCGCGCCTGCATGACAAGCCGCTGACACCGTATATGCATGTGCTGGTCGGTATTTTAAATGGGGTGCTGGGTGATTATTTGCTGAATCAGCAAAATCCGCTGGCATTGCCAATGACCATTTATGACCACTACGGCAGTGTGCAAAAAGGCGAGCTGACCGGACAGGTGATTCTGTTTGTGCATGGCCTGTGTATGAACCATCTGGACTGGTCACATCAGCAATATGGTGGTATTGGCGAAAAACTGCTGGCACAGCGCCAGCGCAACACCATGCTGTATTTAAATTACAATACCGGACGGCGTATTTCCGCCAATGGTCATAGTCTGGCCAATACCCTGGAAGATCTGATTCAGCGCAATCCGAATATCACCAGCATCAGCCTGATTGGACATAGCATGGGCGGACTGGTGTCGCGCAGTGCCCTGTTTTATGGCAAACAGGATTTGCATGAGTGGATTCATATGGTCGATAACCTGGTCTGTCTGGGTTCGCCACACCATGGTGCAGCGCTGGAGCGTTTCGGCTTTCACTTGCAGGATAAACTGGGGCGTTTCCCGTTTATGAAAATTGTCGGGCATGTGGTGAATATCCGCAGTAACGGTATTCTGGATTTACGCTATGGCAGCGTGCGGGATGATGACTGGGAACACAATGAAGCGCGAATTGGTGAAATTGATGATAACCGCAAACCGGCGCCCTTCCCGTCCCATATCAATGCCTTTCTGGTGGCCGGCACCATTGAATATGAAAACAAGCGCAACCGCACCCGCAAAGTAATTGGCGATTATCTGGTCAGTGTCAAAAGTGCGCTGGGTGAACATCCGAACCCGCGTTTTCAGCTCAAACTGCCGGAATCGCATAAGGCGGTATTTTATGGTCTGAATCATATGGAAATTCAGTACCATTCCAGCGTCGCCGAGCAGATTGTGAAATGGTTTTATCCTGAAAATGATGACCGGGTCAATGAACAGGTACGTGAATATATTGTCAATTTAGAAAGTATTGAAGGCATTGCCCTGACTTAAAAATTGATGCGCTACAATTAAAACAGGAGGGTCATCGCCCTCCTGTTTGTTATTGATCTGGAGACAATATTATTTCTTTTTTACCGGCTTGGTTTTGGCCGCAGTATAGGGATAGGTACGGATTAACTGCCAGATACTAATAATCGTTAGCACAATAAAGAACACTAAAGACCAGACCGGCAAGGATTGGCCCAGAAAAGTCCAGTCAATCACTGCACATTCGCCAGACCCAGACAACACCTGTTGCAGTACGGCTTTCATTGGCAAGGCATCGACCAGATAATCCAGTCCCGGACCACAGCTTGGTACCTGATCTGGCGGCAGGTTTTGCAGCCAGACATGCCGCGCGGCAACACCGACCGACCATAAAATGCTTAAGCTGCCCAAAAAGGCATACAGCCGTTTAAACGCCCCCGAAAGCGGGTTGTGGAGCAGCGCGATCAGGGAAATGATTCCCAAGCCAATCAGGCCGACACGCTGGAAAACACATAATGGACACGGCGCCAGACCTTGCACATGCTCAAGATACAGGGCGAAGGCCATCCCCACCACACTGGCACAAAACAAAACACCACTCACGAAGCGATAACTCCATTGCATGGTCAATCCTCTTTCTATTTTTATCGGTACTGAGTCAGGAACTGCTCAAAACTCAAGGTCTGTTCCTGCTCAAGTTGCTGTTGTTGTTGCAATGATTGCTGGGCCATTTCTTCAAAATAGGCCAGCGTTTCCGGGCTTAATACATGCGCCTGATAGACGTCGGCATGTTGCTGCGCCATATGGCTGCCAAAGTTCCAGGTGCCGCCCTGATGTAAGGTATCCTCAATCACCTGCGCCGATAGAGTCGCATCGACTTCATCAATCCGGCCGAGCATGGTCGCCAGACCCTGACTGTACAACGTGGTGGTATAGGCCTGATCCAGCAGTTCAGCCAAAGGCTGCATGGCCTGAACATGACTACGGCTCCAGTCTTCAATCAGATAGGACTGGCCATCTGCCAAAATGGTGGCATTTGGCGCACGGCCACGATTCACGACTTCGGCCTGATTGCGCTCAATAATGTCCTGTTCATCATCCAATAACGCCGGACTGTCTTTCAGCAGACAGTACAGTGCCAGCACTTCCAGGAAGCCGGCGGTGTGTTCATCAATCCCGATTGGACTATACGGATTGACATCGACCGCGCGTAATTCGACATAGCCAACACCCCGATTGGCCAGCGCCTGCGATGGCGTTTCACCCGCCTGCGGCACCTGTTTTGGACGCACCAGACTGTAGTATTCGTTTTCAATTTGCAGCACGTGATCATTGATCTGGATCGGCTCACCCTGTGCATCATTCAGACCCAAACGGCTAAATGGCTGATACGGGGTTTTGACGGCTTTTTGCAGACCCTCTAAATAACCACTCAGGTTGTTATAGTGAATCCCGAGCTGTTTTTGCGCCGAATTCTGATAGCCAAAACGGCCCATACGCAAGGCGGTAGCATACGGCAGGAACAGCGTGCCGCGTACCAGTGGCAGCAAATGATGTTCACGGCCGGTCATAAAACACTGACACACCGATGGACTGGCACCGACCACCAGCATCACCAGTGGAGTCAGGCGAATAAAATTACGGATTAAACCGAAATAGCGATGGCTGCGATAATCCTGCAGGCTCAGATTTTTGAGTGCCTCATCGCTTTCTTGTTGTTGCAGCGCTTCAAATAAGGCATCCGGGAAAGACAGATTATAATGCACCCCGGAAATGGTCTGCATCCGGCGTCCATAGCGCACCCCCAAACCATGACGGTATAAGGTCTTGAAGCGGCCAATATTGGAGCTGCCATATTGCGCCAGCGGAATGCGTTCTTCGGCATCATCAAGCATACACGGCATTGACAGCGGCCAGAGTTTTTCTTCATGTTCCAGCTGACGGTGCACCACGGCATGAATATCGCTTAAATAATTCAGTGCGCCCGGAATACTGTCCTGCGGCGGAGTAATAAACTCCATTAATGCTTCGGAATAATCGGTGGTGATATGCGGATGAGTCAGTGCCGAACCCAAGCCCTTCGGATGGGCTGCCTGAGAGAGAAATCCATTGCTTTGCATACGCAGGCTTTCACGCTCAATACCGCGCAACATGCCGCGCAGTAGCGAAGAATCCACCCAAGTCGTTAAAGTATCTTGAGAGGTCGATTCGGGTTGACTCATTACAATCTCGCTTATCGCAAAAAACTACTAAAGAAAATCATCGGTTTATATCAGTATAACGCGATTTAGTGCCGGCACATTACATCCTGTATAGTTTTCAAACAAACCCACAACTTTATTTTTGGCAATTTTTTATCACAAAGTTGCTCTATAAGACATGTGAAATTTGTGATTTTATAATCAAAAGAACAGAGGTAAATAATAAAGCGTATGAATTATCAGGATTTTTTAGATTTTTGGTTTTCTCCTGCTGCGGAACCGAACTGGTTTGTCAAAAGCGCAGAGTTTGATGCCGTGCTTGCAGAAAAATTTACCGATGTACTGCAACAAGCGGCACAAGGAGAACTATGGACATGGCGCGAAACACCCGCAGGTCGTTTGGCTGAAATCATTGTTTTAGATCAATTATCACGTAATTTATACCGTAATGACCCGCGTGCCTTTGCCCAAGATGGAATGGCCTTGGTGTTGGCACAAGAAATGATTCACTTAAAATTGGATCAGGACTTAAACCCAACCGAACGTCGTTTTCTATATATGCCGTTTATGCACAGTGAATCCAAACGTATTCACGAAGTCGCATTAACGTTGTTTGAAAGTTTGAATGACCCCACCGTGTTGGGCTATGAACTGAAACATAAAGTGATTATTGACCGTTTTGGACGTTATCCACATCGGAATCAGGTGTTGGGACGTCCTTCGAGTGCAGAAGAACTTGAGTTTTTAACCCAACCCAATAGCAGTTTCTAACTGGCGAGCTTGTCTTGGCTGGTTGATGTGTACAGGAGCTTTCACATGAAATATTCCCTACTCGGTCTTGCCCTTGCCAGCAGTTTGCTGTTTACAGGCTGTGCCACCACACCATCCAAGCCGCTGACCTTTGACCAGCTGGGTCAATATTCGGTGACGCCGCTGAACAGCCAGACCTATCGCATCAGTTTTCAGGCCCGTCCCAACATGAGCTTTGGCACCGCCGAAGAAATTACCCTGGTCAAAGCTGCGCAAACCACGCTGCAACAGGGCCATACCTTCTTTAAAGTGCTGGATGATCCAAGTAACCGCAGCCAGCAGCCACCGCGTCAGGCTGTGGTCTATCCGGCACCGAGCTTTTATCCTTATGGCTATTATCGTCGCCATCCGGCTTTCTGGCCTGACCCATTTTATGACTACCCGCAGGTCATTAATGTTGACCCGATTCAGGTTTCCTATACGATTCAATGTTATAAAGATCAAAAAAGCGCCCCAAGTGATGCCTTTGATGCTCGCCTGATCTTGCAGTCACTGGGTGGAAAATACGGGCTCAGTCCAGGCGGTCAGGTGTTACAGCCACCGGTAGCCACTTCAAACTAGGGAAACATGCATGCAGACAGCGCCAGCACCGACTTCTCCAAACCTGCAACGCAGCAAGCGTTTTGCCACCATGGCCCTGATCACGGCCGTGCTGGCCTGGATCTGTTTAATGGTGCTGGCCAAACTGCTGCCCGACTATATCTGGCTGATTCATATTCTGATGCTGTCGGCTGAAGCTGGCGTGGTCGGCGGGCTGGCTGACTGGTATGCGATTACGGTGCTGTTTCGCAATCCCTTTGGCCGGCTGCCCATTCCCAAGTTTCTGCGGGACCATACCGAAATTATTCCGCGCAACAAAGACCGTATTGCCGAATCGATGGGACGTTTTGTTCAGGAAAATTTCCTGTCGCCGCAAATTGTACAGCGCAGCCTGCACAATACCGATGTATCGCTGGCCGTGGGTAAATGGCTGGCCAATCCGCAGAATAACCAGCAGGTCAGCCAGCTGATTCAACAGACCGTACCGAAGATTTTTGAATTTGTCGGGCAGGAACAGATTGGCCGCTTTATCCAGAACAACAGCGTGCAATGGGTCAAAAATACTGACATTAATTATCTGGCCAGTGAAATGCTGCGCGCAGTGCTGGAAAATGATTTCCATCAGGATGTGCTGCAACGCGGGCTGGATCTGGCGCATGACTGGATGCTGCAACATCCGGAAGAAACCCGCGAGCTGACCCGCACCCTGTTTAAAGAACTGGGCGTGTGGCGTCTGGCCAGAGGTGCCAGCTGGATTGGTATTGATGTACAGCAGCGCACCATCGACTCTTTACTGGAACGGGTCGATTCGATGCTGGCCGATCCCGATCATCCGTGGCGACAAAAAGTGGAAGATATGGCGCATCAGCTGATGCAACAGCTGGCCGATCAGGACAGTGCCGCCAGCCAACGCCTGAACCAGACCAAAAATGCCTTGCTGGACAGTCCGCAAGTGCTGAATTTTATTAGTGGTGCAGTGGTGATTTTGTGTGATGCAATCCGGGCAGATCTGGAAAAACCCGATTCCGGTATTGCGGAAAACCTGCGCGTGGCCATTCAGCAGGTCGGTGAGAACATTATCAGTAACGGCGCCGTACGCCAGTTGCTGAATGACAAAATGAGCGGCATCGCCGTCAATCTCTCTGACCAGTACAGTGAAAAAGTGATCCGTTTTATTAGCGAGCGGATTCATGAATGGGATTCACGCGAGATGATTGGCAAAATTGAAAACGAGGTCGGCGGCGACCTGCATATGATCCGGGTCAATGGCGTGGTGGTGGGGGCCTTTATTGGTCTGGCACTGGGGATTATCCGGGCGCTGGTCGAATTGATTTAATTCAGTTTTTTTCGCTCACCGCTTCAATTGCTGGCGGATGGCGGCTTATCATGCGATGTGCATACACAATAACGGTAGTCAATGGTCATGCTTGAACTTCAATCTAAACTTCCTGCGCTTGGTGTGACCATTTTTAGTGTCATGACCACCCTGGCTCAGCGCCTGAATGCCCTGAATGTGTCACAGGGTTTCCCCGATTTTCCGGCGCCACCAGCCCTGCTGGAGGCCCTGTGTCAGGCGACATTAGAGGGCCAGAACCAGTATCCACCCGGTGATGGACTGTTATTGCTCAGAGAACAGCTGGCTGTGCAAAAGCAGCAACAGACTGGCCGTTCGTTTGATCCTCACACCGAAATCAGTATTACCGCCGGCGCGACCATTGCCATTTTCTGTGCCATTCAGGCGGTGGTGCAGGCCGGGGATGAAGTGATTATTTTTGATCCCAGCTATGACAGTTATGCTCCCACCGTGCAACTGGCTGGCGGGAAAGCTATCCATCTGGCCTTGCAGCCGCCCCATTTTCAGGTCGACTGGAATCAGGTCAAAGATGCCATTCATGATCGTACCCGCATGATCATCGTCAATACCCCGCATAACCCGAGCGGTACGCTGTGGTCAGCCGCGGACTGGCAGACCCTGATTGAGCTGATTCAGGATCGCAATATTGTCGTACTGTCTGATGAAGTCTATGAACATCTGGTCTATGACGGCCAGCAGCATTATTCAGCGCTTGATTTTCCGGCCCTGCACGAGCGCAGTTTTGTGATTGGTTCTTTTGGTAAAACTTTTCATGTCACCGGCTGGAAAACCGGTTATTGCATGGCTTCACCGGCTTTGATGCAGTTGTTCCGGCAGGTTTATCAGTTTGCCAATTTCTGTGGTGTGACCCCGGTGCAAGTCGCGCTGGCACAATTTATGCAACAGCATCCGGAACATATTGCCGAACTGGCCGCGTTCTATCAGGCCAAACGCGACCGCTTTCAGGCCGGTATCCAGCACTCCCGTTTTCAGTGGATTCCCGCGCAAGGCACCTATTTCCAGAATCTGGACTATCGCGCCATCCGCCCGGATTTAAACGATCTGCAGATGTGCCAGTATCTGGCCGAGCAGCACAAGATTGTGGCGATTCCGATTTCTGCTTTTTATCAGACCCCGCCGGATGATTTACGCCTGATTCGGGTCTGTTTTGCCAAAAAAGATGAGACGCTGGATCGGGCCGCAGAGATTTTCTCGGCCTGTTAACATGAGTCAATAAGATCAGCTAAGTTACGCAATTGCTAAGGCTTTTTGCTACAGGCTCATGCTAGGGTAAAGCCATTCATGCACACGATCATAAACCGGTTACAGGATTGCTCATGCCGCAGCATCAACCTTTGGTGAATCAACACAAGCTCTGGAAAACCTTCCTGATTTTCCTGCTGCCGCTGATTGCCACCAATATTCTGCAAAACCTGTCTGGCACCATCAACACCGTCTTTGTTGGCCAGATGATGGGTGTCGATGCCATTGCAGCAGTGGCGGTATTTTTCCCGATTCTGTTCTGTTTGATGGCTTTTGTGATCGGGCTTTCCGCGGGTTCAACCGTGCTGGTTGGCCAAGCCTGGGGCGCGCAGAATATTGAAAAAGTGCGTTGTGTGGTCGGCTCGACCCTGTTTATGACCCTGATTGGCGGTACCATCATTGCAATTTTAGGCGTGATTTTCGCCAAATCCATTCTGCTGGCGCTCGGTACCGATCCGCAGGTGATGCATCTGTCGTTGCCCTATGTGCAATGGATGCTGGCCGGTAGCCCGCTGCTGTTTGTCTATATTATTTACACCTCCATTTTACGCGGCGTGGGCGACAGTATTACCCCCTTAATTGCCTTAGGCATGACCAGCCTGATCGGGCTGTTTATTACCCCGGTGCTGATTGCCGGCTATTTTGGTTTTCCGCGTCTGGGGATTATTGCCCCGGCTATCGCTACCATTATTGGTTATCTGGCGGTGCTGATTTTTCTGGCGGTGTATCTGAACAAGAAAAACCATCCGCTACGACCGGATTGGCAATTGCTGAAAAATATTCGCCATCAACCGATCTTGAGCAAGATTATTTTACGTTTGGGTATTCCGACCGGCATTCAGATGGTGACCACGTCGGTGGCGGGGCTGGTGATTGTCGGGCTGGTCAACCGTTATGGCGCTGAAGCCACAGCGGCCTATGGTGCGGTGAATCAGGTGCTGAACTATATTCAGTTCCCGGCGCTGTCGATTGCCATTGCCGCCTCTATTTTTGGTGCGCAGGCGATTGGGGCTGGCAAGTCCGATTTACTGGCCAAAGTCACCCGTACTGCTTTGGGCATGAACCTGATGATTACCGGGATGCTAGTGGTGCTGGCCTATTTATTCTCGAAATATTTAATGGCGCTGTTTATTACCGACCCGCAGGTGGTCGAGCTGGGCCAGCAGCTGCTGTTTATTGTATTGTGGTCAATTTTGTTCTTTGGGGCCAGTGCCATTTTCGCTTCGATTATGCGCGCCAGCGGGACTGTCACGGTGCCAATGATTATTAATGTGCTGGCAATTTTGCTGATTGAAGTGCCGTGTGCTTATCTGTTCAGTCAGTGGTGGGGATTACAAGGCATCTGGTATGCCTATGCGCTGGCCTTTGTCAGTCTGTGTATTTTACAAGGCCTGTATTATCAGTTTGTCTGGAAGAAAAAGACCATTGAGGTGTTGATTTGAGGGCAGGAGATAGCGCCTGATTAATTTCCTGAATCACCGCTTGCGCTAATTGCGAAGATAATTGAATACCCTGAATCTCAGCGCCAATACGGCCATTAATCGGTTTGACCTGAATATGTTGATAGTCATAGCTCATATTAAATTTCCTTCATTTCTCTTTTGATGTTTTTAAAGGTTTCCACTCGGGATGAGCTGATGATGTCAAAACGGCTTATTCAAATCTGTCAAAAACTTGACAGTTTTATTCTGAATTTCAGATAAATAAAAAATGAAATGTGCTGAACAGCCACAAAAAAGCCCGCTTAACGCAGGCTTCTTTAAAATACAGTTTATTTACGGCCTTTGCCCAGCTGGGTCGCCACCGCCATCACCCGCTGATAGCCACTAGGGACAATCCGCTGAATTAAATCAATGGCTTTGGCATCATTACCAATCAACAAACGGCGTTTATCTTTTAAAACCGCATCCAGAATATCGCGTGCCGCATGCTCTGCCGGATAACGCAATAATTTATTGAAGGAGCGTATCGACTTTTCTGAATTCATGCCCAGACTGCTCAGACTGTCATTCATTTTCGCGGCGTTGGCAATATTGGTCCGAATCCCGCCCGGATGCACACACAGCGCACTCACGCCACAGTTCTGGATATCCAGCTCCTGACGCAGTGATTCGGTATAACCACGTACCGCAAATTTGGTCGCGTTATAGGCCGATTGGGTCGGCTGCGCAGTAATCCCGAACAGGCTGGAAATATTGACAATATGGCCATCACCAGTCTGTTTGATATACGGCAAAAATTCTTTGGTGCCATGCACCACGCCCCAGAAATTAATCCCGACAATCCACTCCAGGTCTTCGTAAGAGGCGCCTTCAACGGTCGATCCTAAGGCCACCCCGGCATTGTTAAAAATCATATTGACTGAGCCATGATCCTGCACGGTCTGTTCAGCCCAGTGTTTCATGGCCGCCCGATTGGCCACATCCACCTGCGCCGTGGTCACTCGTACGTTATAATCACTCAGCAAGGCTTTGGTTTTAGCCAAACCTTCTTCATTAACATCACTTAAAGACAAATGACAGCCCTGCTGGGCCAATAAGACGGCCAGCTGCTGGCCAATGCCTGAACCTGCTCCGGTAATCGCCGCGACTTTATTTTTAAAATTTTTCATTCCGCTTCCTTTTTATGGATAGTCTGGCTGCGTCCCTCAGGCACGGCAGCGCACTTCAATTTCACCACTCAAATATAATTTTGACAATAATCATTGTCAACGCAAAAGCCTGCAGATTTCTGTCTGCTGCGTTCAAATCTGAGTGCCAAACTTCGCACTTAGCGCAAAATCTTGTTAATCTATAGCAATATAGGATGTGAACTGGCCTTTTTACTATGACCGAAGCACAACACCCCGCTCCCCAAAATGCGCAGAATATCCAAAATAAAGAGCGCCAATTTAAAGGATTATCGCTGAGCGAGCGCAAACAGCTACGCCGGGAAAAACTGATCGCAGCCGGCCTGCACGCCTATGGCACACATGGTTTTTTTGCGGTCACGGTGAAGGATATTTGTACCGAGGCCAAACTCACCGAGCGCTATTTCTATGAATCCTTCAAGAAAAGTGAAGACCTGTTCCAGACCATTTTTTTACAGCTGATTGATGCACTGCAACACAATGTGATGCAGGCCATCATGCAGGCCTCGACCAATCCGCAAAAAATGATTGAAGCCGGTTTAACTGCCCTGCTGACTACGCTCAAAGACAACCCGCAGATGGCTCGGATTATTTATATTGATGCCATGCTGGTACAGGAACTGCACAACCAGGCCACCATTCAGGAAAGCATGGCGCGCTTTGACCGCATGATTCAGGCCTTTGTCATGCTAATGATGCCAAACCTGCAGCATTCAGAACGCGAACTGTCATTAATTGCCAGCGGCCTGAACGGTTATGTCACCCAAATTGCCATCCGCTGGGTCATGAGCGGCTTTAAGCAGTCAATGGATGAAGTGCTCAGCGCCTGTAGCGTGGTGTTCATTTCCCTGCTCGAACATTTTTCCGAAGCGGAGCCAGAAAGTGGCAAAAAAGCCTGAATCCCTGTCATCAAACTGCAAGAAAAATTAAATATTTGAATCTTTTATTTAAATTTTTTTAAATGAATTCCGGATTCAGCCCATTCTGTACAAAAAATTGTCACAAAACATTGCGAAAATAGCGCTGTCTGCCCTTTCTGCAATGATACTGTCATAATTAATCTTTGTAATAAGCCTGTCATAAATATAAACGGTTCACCGTTCACTTATAGGGTATTGCGTTGTGAAAGATGACTACATTTTAATTGTCGATGATGAACTTCCAATCCGAGAGATGATCCATACCTCATTGGATATGGCCGGCTTTCATTGCTTACAGGCCGAAGATGCCAAACAGGCGCATCAGATGATCGTCGATCAACGCCCGGCACTGATTTTGCTGGACTGGATGATGCCTGGCGGTGTCAGCGGTGTTGATTTATGTCGTCGTTTAAAACGTGATGAAAACCTGGCGGAAATTCCGGTGATCATGCTGACTGCACGCGGTGAAGAAGACCACAAGGTTCAGGGTCTGGATGCCGGTGCCGACGACTACATGACCAAACCGTTTTCTACCCGTGAGCTGGTATCACGCATCAAAGCCGTACTGCGCCGTGCCAATGCCTTGAATGGTGAAAAAACCATTGATGCCAACGGCCTGATTCTAGATCCGGTCAGCCAGCGCGTCAGCTTTGGCGACAACATTCTGGACATGGGTCCAACCGAATATCGTCTTTTGGCCTTCTTTATGACGCATCCGGAACGTGCCTATACCCGTGCACAACTACTTGACCAGGTCTGGGGTGGCAACGTATATATTGAGGATCGTACCATTGATGTGCATATTCGTCGTTTACGCAAGGTGCTGGAGCCATTTGGCGCAGACCGCTTTGTACAAACGGTTCGTGGCACTGGATACCGTTTCTCAACCCGTGCGGATGTCGCCTTAGGTTAATCGCTTTTTATGTATGAACCATACCCTGTCCCCGAACTGGCCCGTGACCACAAGAATGTCCGTTACAGCAGTTTGTGGACTTTTGCCAAACAAGATCTCCGTTTACTGATCTTTTTTTTAGTAATTGCAGGTTTTATTGGTCTCGGGATCGAACAGTTCTGGATCTGTATTTTTATTGGCTTTCTGGCGTTTTTCGCCACCCAAATGCGCTCCCTCTATCTGGTCAATGACTGGATTGCCAACCGTCCCTATGATGTTCCCCCCAATTTGCATGGCATTTGGGGGGCTTTATTATTTAATGTCTACCGCTCGCAGCGTCAGGAACGTATTGTCCAGGCCGAAATGGTCGGGCTGATTGACCGCGCTCAGTCGTCACTAGTGGCCCTGGCCGAAGCGGTAGTGCTGATTGATGATAACCATCAGATCGAATGGTGGAACCCGGCAGCAGAGCGCCTGCTCGGCATTCAGCCACTGGATCGTGGTCGCAATATTTTAACCATTTTGCGCCAACCGGCATTTATTGAATATTTTCATCATATTGATCAGGCACCAGATGGCTTGAAAATCAAATCGACCGTGCTGGATGAACACTATGTGCAGGTCAAAATGACCCGCTTTGGTGGCGAAAGCCGCCTGCTGGTGGCACATGACATGACCCGGATGCACAATCTGGAACAGATGCGCAAAGACTTTGTCGACAATATCTCGCACGAATTACGCACCCCGCTGACCGTGCTGAGCGGCTATATTGAAACCTTTACCGACCAGGAAGACATGAATCCGCGCTGGAAACGTGCCTTTGAACAGATGCAGTCACAAACCCGGCGTATGAATGCGCTGGTCAATGACCTGCTGCTGCTGTCGCGTCTGGAAAATGAAAAAACTATTGCCAAAAACCAGATTATTGACATGCCAAGTCTGATGAACCAGCTGTTTGATGATGCGCATGCCTACAATATTGATTATGGCCATACCCTGAATCTGGATATCGACAGTCATTGCGACCTGATTGGCTCCGATATGGAACTGGCCAGTGCCTTTAGCAATTTAATTACCAACGCCATCAAATACACCCCGAAAGGCGGCACCATTACCATTGGCTGGCATGATGATGGCGAGCATGGCTATTTTAGCGTGCAGGACACCGGCATCGGCATTGATCCGAAACACCTGCCGCGTCTAACCGAACGTTTTTATCGGGTAGATAGCGCGCGTAGCCGTCAGACCGGCGGTACCGGTTTAGGGCTGGCCATCGTCAAGCATGTGCTAATGCAGCACAATGCCCATTTAGAAGTGGAGTCCAAAGAAAATAGCGGCTCGACCTTTAAGGCTGTCTTTCCCAAAGAACGGCTGTATAGCCTTTAAACCGAATACCCATAAAAATGCCCGGATTAATCCGGGCATTTTTCATTTCAATACAAACAGCTTAGAGGCGATGACCCATGGCTTTGCCCATTTCCACCAGAGAATTGGCCTGATACTGCGCATCCCACTGCATTTTATCCTGTTCAAATAAAATCACTGCGGTAGAACCGAGATAGAAACGGCCTAATTCGGCGCCTTTTTCCAGGAACAGGTCATGCTGGTTCAGCTCCAAACGGCCCGATGGTTTGACCTTGCCGGTGGCAACCGTTTCAATACCGGCCACAATCATGGCACCCACCAGCACCACCGCCATCCGGCCCATCTCGGTATTAAACAGGCAGACCATGCGTTCATTACGGGCAAACAGTCCCGGAATATGTTCTGCCGTGGTCTGGTTCACTGAAAACAGCTCGCCCGGCACATACAGGGTTTCGGTTAAGGTACCGGCAAATGGCATATGCACCCGGTGATAATCCCGCGGTGATAAATACACAGTGGCAAACTGGCCATTTTTAAACGGCTCGGCCAGCTGTGGATCGGCAATCAGGTTTTCAACCGTAAAGTTCTGGCCTTTGGCCTGAAAAATTGCACCATCTTCAATTTTACCCAGCTGGGAAATCGCGCCATCAGCCGGAGAAACAATGCTGTTCGGATCGGCATCGACCACACGCACCCCATCTTTTAAGGCACGGGTAAAGAATTCATTAAAGGATTTGAATTTCAGGGCATTGCCTTGCTCGGCAATCGACATATCAATTCCGTACTGCATTTTAAATGCCTGAATTACTGCGTTTTTCACCATCGGGTGTTCACTGGCAGCAATTTTACCCACCACACGAGACAACTGGTGCTGGGGTACCACGCGCTGGGCCTGAATAAATAATTGTTTTTTTAAACGAGATGTGAGGCTCAAGACGGCAACTCTCCGGTAATGATAGGACTGTCGAGGCGATTGCCCCATTCACTCCACGCACCTGCATACGCCCGGATTGGCCAACCCAGTAAACGGCCCAGAATATAGGCCAGACCGGAACGATGATGAGACTGGCAGTACACCACCACCGGTTGGCTTAAATCAAAGCCAAGTTGTTCCAGACGTTGCTGCGTGCGTTCTAGCGGATGCAATTTTAAATGATTTTCGCGGTCAAGGGCAGTACTCCACTCGAAATGTCGGGCGCCCGGCATGTGACCGCCGCGTCGCGCCGCCAGTCGCTGTCCGCTATATTCTTCTGCAGTGCGGCAATCCCAGAGTTGCAGTTCAGCACTTTGTACCTGCTCTAATAACGCATCATATTGAATTTGATACTGATCATTCAGCTGTACCGGCACCAAATGCTCAACCGGCGCAAAGCTCGGCAGCTCCGACGAGGTCGGCAGACCGGCCGCCAGCCAGGCATGAATCCCGCCATTGAGCAGGCTAGTGTTTTCAAAACCTAAACAATGTAAATTCCACAGCAAACGCCCGGCCCAGGCTCCGCCTTCATCGTCATAGGCCACCACATGATGCTCAGGGGAAATATTTAAATAGCGGATCAGTTCTTCCAGGCCGTCCTGCTCCGGCAATAAACCCGAAGCATACTCTTCCTGACGCAGCAATAGTTTTGGCTTTACATGTAGCGCATGTGGAATATGCAGCTGTTCATAGACCGAGTTGCGGCTTAAATCGACAATACGTAATTTTTCACTGCCTAAATAGGGCACCAGGTCTTCGGCTTCAATCAACAGACCGAAATTGATCGCGGCATCATTCATCGTGGTTGTATGTTTTATCACTATCCTTGTCCCTGATGTTAGCACAAGTCATTTTTAGGATTATCCTGAATTTCTGCATTCCTTGCGCAGAAACATGGATAGAGGTCAACCCGCCAGCAGGGAGAGGACGAGGTCCAGCCTTTGCACTGGACCTGGCCTGTATTTTTGCTTATTCCTGAATATCAAACACCTGACGCAAATAAGCGAGGAAGGTGTCGTTGTCGGTCATGGTTTTGCCCGGACTGTCGGAAATTTTGGCCACCGACTGACGGTTACATTCCACCAGCTTTAACACAATATTCAGCGGAGTTTGTCCCATATCATTGGTTAGGTTGGTGCCAATCCCGAAACTGACCTGAAAGCGGTCTTTAAAGTAGTTGTGTAGCGCCCAGGCTTTTTCCAGGGTCAGGCCATCACTAAAGGTCAGCATCTTGGTTTTACTGTCAATTTTCAGCTTTTTATAATGGGCATAGGCTTTGTCGCCCCAGCTATACGGATCGCCACTGTCATGGCGCAGGCCATCAAACAGTTTGGCAAAATACAGGTCAAAATCACGCAGAAAGGCATCCATCCCGACCACATCGGTCAGGGCAATCCCCAAGTCACCCCGATATTCCTGTACCCAGGTTTCCAGTGCCGCTTTCTGGAAGTCGCGTAAACGCACATCCAGCGCCTGAAAGGCCTGTAAAAATTCATGCGCCATGGTGCCAATGGGAGTAATGCCAAGCTGTTTGGCCAGCAGCACATTGCTGGTGCCGCGGAATACACCCGGCGCGGCGGCATTAATCTGCTGCACCACATGCTTTTGCCAGGCAAAGCTGTAACGGCGGCGTGTACCAAAATCCGAAACCAGAAATGGCGGATCTTCCGGATTCTGCTCGGCGGCATATTGCTGCACCAAGGCCACTTTGGCCTGTAGACGGCGTTCACCTTTGGCCAGCACCTCGTCACTGCGAATACGGCTGAAATACAGCTCATTGACAATGGCCAGCACAAAAATCTCGAACATCATGGCCTGAACCATCGGGCCTTCTACCACAATATCCAGACGCCCTTCACTGTCGATGCCGGCACGGATAAAACGGCGCTTGAGCTGGAACAGTTCCAGATAATCGACAAAGTCGCTTTTGATAAACCGTAAACTGCGCAAATATTGCAGTTCATCTTCGCTAAATTTCAGGCGGCACAAATGATCCAGCTGTGCATTTAAATCATCCAGAATATCCGCCAGTGGATAGACCGTATCTTCCAGATTACGGCAGCGGAAATGATAGACACTGTGGGTTTGCGGGAATTTATGTAAGACCACCTGTAGCATGGTAAATTTGTACAAGTCGGTATCAAGCAAAGAGTGGATGATTGGTGCCATAAGAGTTCGTTTTTGCTGTACTCCTTGCATTAAAGCATAATTTTTACAGCGATATTTAACCTTTTGTATCGACCATTGGGTAAGAACCTGGCGCTCGGCTAGTCCTCACTCAGCTTCTGAAATTGCTGCTGTTGACCAAATACCCGGGCAAATTCTTCGGCAGTCAGCTGGCCGGTCTGGGCCGCGTGAGCATCACAATCGACCTGACGTAACTGCCGGGCAATGCCCCACTCGGCTTTTACAATGGCTGCCATTAGCGCGGTATGACCTTTCTGATCACGTGCACAGCGGTCGGCGCCATAGGTCAATAAGGTGCTGACAATCGGCTGATGACCATAATACGTCGCCATCATTAATGGCGTAAAACCGGCCGGATTACGGACATCGACCGGAAAACCGTGCTGTAAAAATTCCTGAATCACGTCATGCTGGCCACTGCGGGCGGCCGCAAAAAACAGATCAATCAGCTCTTGTGCGGCAGATGGTGCTACGGTTTGGCTTGTGGCAGAGAATGAATCCGCTTGTGCCCAGGCCGGTGCTGTGCCTAATCCCAGGCTGAACAGTCCAGCACAGAGCATGGTGAAAATACGCATCTTGCTGCTCCTGTCTGAATCGGCAAAATAAAGAGGTGCCTGTAAAACTCCCCCAGGGTGCAGGAAAGGGATGCGAGTTTTACAGGACTTTCAAGAGGTGACGTCGAGCGCACCCGTCACCAGTACGGTCTAACGCTGTGCAGCTCCTTCTATAACAGCGCTAGAAAAAAGTTTAATCCTGCAACTTGGCCGCCTTGGCTTTGACTGTGGCCAGATTGCCTTTGACCGCCGCGGTGAGGCGGGTGCCGTAATCGGCATCGGCCTTGTAGAAATAAGACAGCATGATGTGCTTGGTTTCAGCATCTTTTACCGCGCCCAAATCTACCGCCAGGTTACGGATCAGGTCTTTTTTCTCTACAGTAGAATAAGAACGGTATAAATCACCGGCCTGTTTAAACGGCTGCTGTTTCTGAATGGCCTGTTGCAGCACTGTACCTGCAAGTGGCGTAGCCACCGCACGTGCCACTGCTGCGGCCGGTTTTGGCTGTTTCAGGCTTGGTTCATAATTCACCTCAGAATCCCGTTCTGAGATGTTCATAAAGCCTTCCTGACTGTTGTTATTGACCTGCACCCGTGGACGATTGACCGGAATCTGCTGATGATTGACCCCTAAACGGTACAGCTGTGTATCTGAATAGGAGAAAATACGGCCTTGCAGCAAACGGTCTTCGGAGGGCTCAATTCCCGGAATCAGGTTGCCCGGTGCAAAGGCCGACTGTTCGGTTTCATTAAAGAAGTTTTTCGGCATCCGGTTTAAAGTTAATGTGCCGACTTTGGTTTCCGGAATTAACTCGTTTGGCCAGATTTTGGTGGCATCCAGCGGGTTAAAGTCAAAATTGTTCAGATCTTTCGGATCGAGGACCTGAATATATAAATCCCATTTCGGATAGTTGCCGGCATAAATATTGTTATACAGATCATTGGTCAGGTGGTTAAAGTCCTTGCCCTGCATGTCACGGGTCTGCTCCAGATTCATGCCCTTTACGCCCTGCTGGGTACGGAAGTTAAACTTCACATATTTATATTCGCCTTTGGCGTTATACAGCTTGAAGGCATGTACCCCAAAACCATCTAAATGCCGGTAACTCAGCGGTGTTCCTAGGTTGGAATAGACATAAGTCAGCATATTTACCGACCACGGCTGGCTTTGTAAAAAGTCAAAAATCCGGTTCGGGTCCTGCACATTGGTCACCGGACTTGGCTTCATGGCATGAATGAAATCTGGAAACTTCATCGCATCACGAATAAAGAACACCGGCAGATTGTTGCCGACCAAATCCCAGTTGCCTTGCTCTGTATAAAATTTCAGACCAAAACCATGCGGGTCACGCAGGGTTTCCGGCGAACCTTTGGGATGAATGACCGTAGAAAAACGCAGGAACACCGGTGTTTTGGTACCGGCTTTAAACAGTGAGGCCACGGTTAGGTCAGATAAATCTTTGGTCGCCACAAATTCGCCATAAGCGCCCGTGCCACGGGCATGTACCACCCGCTCAGGAATACGCTCCCGCCCAAAACGCTGCAGTTTCTGCACCAGTTGTACATCTTGCAGTAACACGGCACCGTTTTCACCGGCAGTGATCGAGTTCTGGTTATCGCCTACGGCTGCGCCATTGTCTTTGGTGAGTACTGCTGCTTGTGTGCTCAATGTCATGGTTGCCAGCATCGCAACCCATAATGAATGTTTCACCATTCCATCACCTCTTGTTTATGCTTTCCCTTTCCTGCAGGCAAAAAATAGCAATCATGACAAAATTGTGAAAACGGAATATTTTTATAACCAGAATCGTTTTATTAGATAAAACATCAATCCCATATTGGTTTTAAGAGATTAAATCAACAAAAAGCCGACGTTCTCTGTTTTGGATCGCAATTTGCTACAATCTCTCCCCATCAACACAGTCAGACAGTTCATTCGTATGCGCGCATTATTACAACGGGTTCTTGAAGCCAAAGTGGTGGTAGAGGGAGAAGTCACCGGCCAGATCCAGCACGGTATTCTGGTTTTTTTAGGTTTGGGCAAAGACGATAATCTGGACAAAGGCAAAAAGCTGATTGATAAAATCCTGAAATATCGCTTTTTTGATGATGAACAGGGCAAGATGGGCTGGAATGTCAGCCAGGCCGGCGGCGGTATTTTACTGGTATCGCAGTTTACCCTGATGGCCCAGACCCAGAAAGGTTTACGCCCTGACTTTGGCCCGGCGATGCCCCCCGCGCAAGCCAAAGAACTGTATGATCAGCTGGTGGACTATGCCAAAAGCCAGTTTGCACAGGTAGAAACCGGTATTTTTGCCGCCGATATGAAAGTGCATCTGGTCAATGACGGGCCGGTGACCTTTCAGCTGGAAATTGAATAAGTCTCTACCGGGTGCATAAAAAAAGGTCTTCCACTGGAAGACCTTTTTCTTGGGCGTTTCGACGCAGCAATCAGATTGATTTGCCGGTTTTCTGTTTAATAAACTGACGCGCCATTTTAATTTTTTCTTTGACCGGTTTTGGCAGCTTTGGTGGCACCAGTTTCGCCACCTGGTTAAACCAGACCAGCAGACCAAAATCACCTTCCATTTTAATGGTGCCATTTTGCATGCCGGTCATAAAGGCAGTCGGATCGCCTTTCATTAGGGTTTTCACGCCCTGCTCGCTATCGGCAAACTGCAAAATAAAATCGGCTTTTTCAGCATCACCCGACACGGTATCAATGTCGCCATTATTGACAATAATCTGACGGGCAAAACCGGTATCGGTACCAATTTGGATGCGGAACTGACGCTCATGAACCAACTCAATAAATTTAGGGCTGGTACGGGCAAGCTGCTTCATACGCAAAGCCAAACCTGTCACGAGTAAATCAAGCGGATCCGTGCTGACATCAACCAGAGGGAGTTTCACGACAGGAATTGAGGAAAGTTTCATGACGTCCGGGCCTATTGTAATTGTTGGGTTAGATTGCTTTTCATCCTACCATAAACAGCTGATTTTTCAGCAAGGCTTTGTATAACAATCATTATCGAAAGTAAAAAAAAATGTACATGACTGTACATTTTTTGGACGTTTTATCTGTATAGACTTAACGGCTGGAATACTGCTGCTGGTCATCTTCATACACTGGGGTATGTTCGATATAACGTCTTTTGGCCAATGCACGCTCTGCACGACGGTCTTCGCGTAGCAGAAGCAATGTCACAACAATCATCGCCAGGGTTAATGCAGACAGATAGCTGTAGGTCACAGGCAGTTCAAAAACAATTTGTACGCTAAAACGGACCGTTTCTAAAATGCCCCAAAATGCCATACCGGCCAACATGAAGCTTAACCAACGACGATAAGGCGAAAAGAAAACAGCAATCAAAGCAGCCGCTACCAAGCTCAAGCCGACTATAGTTGCTAAATTCGCTGTTAACATAAAAACCTCCGTCCAAAAATGGATGTGGATCTTGTCGAGTCCCCATGCCATCTTCAATACTTGTAAATGAATGGCAAGGCCAATTTCAAATCTATGGAAGCATTATGAGTAGTTTTCTGGATAAAAAAAGACTTAAATTTTGACCACGCGACACACATTGTCGCAATATTATATTGTCATTACACTTTTTTAATTTTAAAGATTTCTGAAGATAAGGCTACTCCTTCTTTCGCGTGTCATTACAAAAAAACAACCTGCAAAACTGCCCTGAAAAATATTTTTTTCGATGTTTTTAAAGCAGATTTCGATTCAGTCAAAAAATGAACATTTGCCCTTGTTCACTGATTTTGCATAAAAAAAGCGCAGCCCTTATGCTGCGCTTGATTCAACCTGTGATGTGCTTAAGCCCGGTTCAGGTCTTTATCATGGACACCTAATAGATACAAAACACCATCCAAGCCAACGCTGGAAATCGCCTGATTGGCATTTTCACGTACCAGCGGTTTGGCACGGAAAGCAACCCCCAGACCGGCAATGGATAGCATTGGCAGGTCATTGGCACCATCACCTACCGCAATGGCCTGCTCCAGAGAAATACCCATTTTCTCGGCCAGTTCACGCAGCAACAGGGCTTTACGCGCACCATCCACAATATGGCCTTTCACTTCCCCGGTTACCACGCCATGCTCGACATCCAGAATATTGGCATGTACTTCATCAATCCCCAGCTTGTCCTGCAGATATTCGGCAAAGTACTGGAATCCGCCCGATAGAATCGCAGTGCGATAGCCCAGGGCTTTTAAGGTCGAAATCAGACGCTCGGCGCCTTCAGTCACGGTTAAACGCTCGGCGATTTTTGGCAGAACCGACGCATCCAGACCTTTTAGCAAGGCCACACGGGCACGGAAACTTTGCTGGAAATCCAGCTCGCCCTGCATGGCACGCTCGGTAATTTCAGCCACTTGTGCACCGACACCGGCTTCAATCGCCAGTTCGTCAATCACTTCCTGCTCAATTAAGGTTGAGTCCATGTCAAAGCAGACCAAACGACGGTTACGGCGATAAGCATTGTCTTCCTGTACCGCGACATCGACGCTTAGCGCGTTGGACAGGCTTAAACAGGCGGCACGCATGGCTGCGGCATCGAGCATCTGACCGCTTAAACCAAACTGCACACAGGCACGTTTTGGCCCCTGGCTGGAACCATCTGCTGCCGGACGGCCAGACAGACGGGTCACGGTCTCAATATTGAAACCCTGGCTGGATACAATTTGTGTTACTGCCTGCAGATGAGAGGCATTGAGTTCTGGCGCCAAAGCCGTCACGATGTAACGAGTACGGCCACCTTCATTGACCCATTGTTCATACTCTGTTGCAGAGATCGGTTTAAAGCGCACAGTTAAGCCAATATCATGTGCTAAAATCAGGATCTCTTTCATGGCTAATGCGGTAGCCGTCTGGTCATCTGATGAGACGACAATACCTAAAGTCAACTGGTTATGAATGACCGCCTGACCGACATCTAAGATTTGTAAGGAATGAGCGGACAGAACCTGCATTAATCGAGTAAACTGATTCGGTTGGTCAGGTCCTAAAAATGATATAAGAATGATTTCTCGCATGAATTGACTCGGGTCTGAGCTACAACTATTGTTAGAATCATAATCGAAATTAAGTAGAATTACTTTGGAAGTTTACGTTGAATGCGCCTAGACAAGGGCTATTTGCTAGCCTACTGACCATAAGTTTTGCCTTGCATACCTTTTTACTGGTACTGGCAACGACTCACCAGCTCAATGAAAATCGGGCCAGTCAAGGCCAGCTGATCACCAGCCAGCTGGTCACAGACAGCCTGTCCGAGCTGGAACCGGCCAATACCGTTTCACTGGCGCTTCTGGCCGATCGTTATGCCACCAACCCGAGTATTGCCTCAATTCGCATTCTGAATACCAACAATCAGGTGCTGGCCACCGGTGGCCTGGCCAAAACCCGTCAGGGTGAAGTCTTTGTACGCGATGCGCTGCAAAACGAAAAGAAAGTCGGCACCATTGAAGTGACCCTGGTCAAACCAAGTATTGGCGAAATTCTGCGTACCCAGTGGATGGCGATTCTCAGTTCGCTGTTTATTCATGCCCTGCTGTGGCTGGCCTATCGTGCGATTGCCCGTCCAAGCCGTTCAGAATATCTGGCGCGTATCAACAATGAATCGCGTCTGAAACACGAAATCCAGAATCTGACCCAGGCACTGGAGCAGGAAAAACACAATACCGCATTGGCGATTGCACAGGCGCAGCAACAGGCCAAAGCCGCACCAAAACTGAAAGAAAACAAACCGGCCCCGGTTGATCAGCATACAATTTCGTTAAACATCCAGTTCTATGATCCGAAACAGTTGATGGATACGGTCAACAAAACCGTTTCGGTGCCGTATTTTAATCTATGCCAGATTTTCCTGAACAAGAGCATCGAGCTGTGTGTGCAGCACTATAAACTTAGCCAGCAGGATATCACCACGGTACAACCATTCCATGAAGATGGCGCCACCTTAAGCATGTCGGCCGATAAACCGAATGCGGCACCGTGTCTGGCGATGATTGGCACCGTGTTCCAGCTGCTGTCTGAAGTGCTGTATAAACGCTACCGTGAAGAAAAACGCTTTGTGCTGCAAACCCGCAGTGCACTGTCCAGCCCGGTCGATGCCATGCAGCTGTCTTCGGTGCAGGCGGCAGAACGCTTGGTCAGCCAGCTGTCAGCTAAGGAAAATGCGGTGCATTTACCGCATGAATTACTGAAAACCCTGTCCGATCATTATGAACTGGTCAGTATGCCAAACCCGACCAATGTGCTGACCCGGCATGCCTATATGGTCAATGGCATGGACAGTGAAGCGGCCGAACTGGCCCAGCAGTTAAGAACTGAAATTTTACGTGGCAAGCACTCTAAAGCGTCTTAAGACGCAGCAGCCGCTGTCGTCTGATCAAAATCCTGACCCGTGTCAGGATTTTTTGATAGAGGCTTAGAGTTTGAGGAGCTTTTTTTGCAGTAAATAGGCCTGTGCACTGTGCAGGGGCTGTTCCGGTTCCGGCTGCACTTTCTGCCAGTGGCCATCGGACTGCAATTCCCAGGCATTCTGGTTGTCATTTAAATAGCTGCGTAAACCATCTTCGACAATACATTTCTTGATCTTGCTGTCCAGAATCGGGAAACAGGTTTCAACCCGTGAGAACAGGTTACGTCCCATCCAGTCAGCGCTGGCACAGAACAGTTTTTTCTCGCCGCCATGTTCAAAATAATAGACGCGGGTATGTTCCAGGAAACGACCGACAATCGAACGCACCCGGATATTGTCTGACATGCCCGGCACTTGGGGAATCAGGCAGCAAATCGAACGGATAATCAGATCAACCCGCACCCCGGCCTGCGAGGCACGGTATAGCGCCGCAATCAGTTGTGGCTCGGTCAGGGCATTGACTTTAATCATGATCTGCGCGGCTTTGCCGGCCTGGGCAAATTCAATTTCCTGTTCAATCAGTTTCAGCAGTTCAGTGTGCAGGGTGAACGGCGCATGCAGCAGGTTTTTCAGTTTGGCCATTTTGCCCATGCCGGTCAGTTCCTGGAACATGCGGTGCACATCTTCACAGATATCCGGCTGGGTGGTCATCAGGCCGTAGTCGGTGTACATGCGCGCATTGCCGGCATGGTAGTTACCGGTGCCCAAGTGCACATAACGCACCAGCTGGTCCTGCTCGCGGCGTACCACCAGAATCATTTTGGCATGGGTTTTATAGCCGACAATGCCATACACCACTACCGCACCGGCTTCCTGCAGCACGTTGGCAACCATGATATTGGATTCTTCGTCGAAGCGGGCACGCAGTTCAATGACCGCAGTGACTTCCTTGCCATTACGCGCCGCTTCAGCCAGTACCTGCACAATTTCCGAGTCCGGACCACTGCGATACAGGGTCTGTTTAATTGCCAGCACATGCGGATCTTTGGCCGCTTCTTTGAGCAGGCTGATCACCGGCTGAAAAGAATCAAACGGATGATGCAGCAATACATCCTGCTTTTTCAGCACCTCAAAAATTGGTTTCTGCTTGCGAAATACCGGCGGAATCACCGGACTAAAAATCGGATATTTCAGTTCCGGACGGTCAAAACTGGTGGTGAGACGCGACAGGTTAATCGGGCCACTGGTCTGATACAGCTGCTGCTGATCCAGATCAAACTCATCTAGCAAGTAGTCAATAATACTCTGCGGGCAGTCATCTTCAATTTCCAGACGCACCGCACGGCCGAAACGGCGTGATGACAGCTCATCTTTTAAGGCCACCGCCAGATCATCGACATCTTCCGACAGAATCAGGTCGGCATTTCGGGTCACACGAAAAGCATAGCAGCCGGTGGCTTTCATGCCCGGGAACAGGTCATTGATATGCTGCTGGATAATTGCCGTCAGGAAAATCTGTTCCTCCCCTTCCCCGGCCACTTCAGGCGGCAAGGCAATTAAGCGCGGCAAGGAACGTGGGGCTGGCACAATCGCCATTTCAATTTCACGGCCAAAGGCATCCTTACCTTCCAGACTGACAATAAAGTTCAGGCTTTTATTGACCAGTCGCGGAAACGGATGTGATGGGTCCAGACTGATTGGGGTCAGTACCGGCTGGACCTGTTTGGCAAAATACTGGGCAATCCAGGGTTTATGCTTGTCCTGAATTTGCGGATATTGAATAAAACGAATCCCGGCCTGCTGCAACTGCGGCAGAATGTCCTGATTTAAGGTGCGATATTGCAGCTCGACCGCCGCATGAATTTCTTCAGATAACTGTGCCAGCACCAGTTCGGTCGGAATTGCATCCGGGGTGCGGGTCAGAGCATTTAAATCCAGCTGTTTCATTAAACCCGCCACGCGGATTTCAAAAAACTCATCCAGATTTCGGGAAAAAATAATCAGAAAGTTTAAGCGTTCCAGCAGCGGCAGACGCTCATCCAGCGCTTGGGCCAATACCCGTTGATGGAACTCGAATAATGCCAGTTCCCGATTGAAATAGGTCATGGATGAATGCTGAAAATCGCTCATATCTCACTCTATGCTGTCTTACAACAGTCTGTTTGTGCCGCCTCTGTGAGGGCATCTTAGAAATTGAATATGACAGTTGTGTTACAAAAATGACCAAATGATGAAAATTAGCCCAAATTTGTTCAAAATAAAAATCTGTTTTTTATCATTTTTTTGTTTTTTTATCTAAGTAAAAAGACAGCATATTCAATATACTAAGGCATCCTTGCCTTGATGACAGCCGGATGACAGCTGTCCTTTATTGGCGCTGCCGGCTGGCCCAATAGGTGGCCAGTGCCGGTCCAGAAATATTGTGCCATAAACTGAAGATGGCGCTCGGCACGGCGGTCACCGGAGACGCGGCAAAATGCACCGCCGCCAAGGCCACGCCCAAGCCAGAATTCTGCATTCCGACTTCAATCGACACCGCTTTACTGTCGGCATAGGGCAATTTAAATAAACGCGCTGCCCAGAAACCAAGTAAATAGCCCAGGCCATTGTGCAGCATCACCACCGCTAAAATCAGCAAGCCGCTTTCCAGAATCTGTGCCCGGCTGCCGGCAATAATTGCCGCGACAATGGCAACAATCGCCACCACCGAAACCAGCGGCATCAGGGTAATGGAACGCTCCACCTGGGTTTTAAACAGCGCGCGCAGCAGCAGGCCCAGTACAATCGGGAACAGTACCACCTGTAAAATCGAGCTCAGCATGGACCAGGCATCAATTTTAATCCACTGGCTGGCCAGCACAAAGAAAATTGCTGGGGTCAGCAGCGGCGCCAGCAAGGTCGACACCGAAGTACAGGCCACCGATAAGGCGGTATTGCCTTTGGCCATATAGGTAATTACATTGGAAGCCGTACCACCCGGACAGCAGCCAACCAGAATCACCCCAATGGCAATTTCAGCCGGTAACCGGAACAAGGCACATAACAGATAGGCCAACAGCGGCATCACCATAAACTGCGCAGCCACGCCAATCGCGACCGCTTTCGGGCTTTGCAGCACGCCTTTAAAATCCTGCAGCGACATGGTCATGCCCATACCAAACATGATGATACCAAGCATCCAGGTGATATAGGCTTTTAACCAGACAAAAGCCTCTGGCTGATACATGGCAATCACTGCAAACAGCAGCACCCACAGGGCAAAAGTTTTCTGTACAAACTGGCTAAAACCTAACACCATAGACCTCGGCACATTCTGAATGAATGATTCGGGCCAATCAGGCCAGGCTTGGCTGTGCAGCAGGCTGTAACAGGCTCAGCACATCTTTGCTATAGACCCGTTTCACCCCATGCGCCAGCATCTCCTGCCAGGCATGTTGCAATGAACCTTTCAGGTCTATGCCTTTGCTGGCATCGGCAATGACAAAGGTATTAAAGCCCAGCTTGCAGGCATCTATGGCAGTCCAAGCCACGCAAAAATCGGTGGCAATGCCGGTAATAAACACCGTGTCGATGCCACGCGCTTTTAAATAGCCGGCCAGGCCGGTGGTGGTTTTCTGATCCGCTTCCATAAAGGCCGAATAGCTGTCAATTTGTGCATGAAAACCTTTACGGATAATCAGCTGCGCCTGCGGCAAGTCCAGTGCCGGATGCAGTTCGGCATCGGCTGTGCCCTGGACGCAATGTGCCGGCCACAGCACCTGCTCGCCATATTCCAGCATCACCACTTCATACGGCTGTTTGCCCGGATGATTGTTGGCAAAAGAAATATGATTCTGCGGATGCCAGTCCTGGGTCAGGACAATATTGTCGAAGACCTGCCCCAGCTGGTTAATGATCGGAATAATCTGATCGGCATCAGCGACGGCCAAATTACCGCCCGGTGTAAATCCATTTTGTACATCTACTACGATCAATGCCGTCTGCGCTTGCATAACACCTATCCATGTTTCGCTTATTGTCAGCGTCCTAGCATATACCAAATGGATGGTTTTGTTGCAGCGGAATCATTGGACTGTACGGTGAAAACAAAACAGCCCGCATATGCGGGCTGTCTGAAGGGGTCGTTACAATGCGTGTTTAGTTTTGAATACGACGCACCAGCAGTAACATAAAGATGGCAGAGATCACGATACATGGAATCGCGGCAGAGATCACCCCTGCTGCACCAAAGCCAGCCGTTAACAGTGAACCGGCAATCGCAGGCCCGAGCATCGCACCGACACGGCCCACGGCAGATGCCACACCAATACCGGTACCACGCACTTCAGTTGGATACACGATACCTCCGAAGGCATACAGTACGCCCTGACAACCAATGACGAATGCACCCACCAGCGCAGAGGCCAGATACATTTGGGTTAATGAGCCTGCAGCGTTCAGTGCCAGCAGACCGGCCAGAATACCGCCGTACATCAACAGAATGACATAGGCTTTTTTCCAGCGATCGGTCAGCATACCCAAAATAACGGTACCAATCGTCGCGCTGACCATAAAGTAGAACTGTGCAGTTGCGCCTTCTTTACGCGAGAAGCCCAGTTCCTGGAACAGCGACGGTAACCAGCTCAGCATGATGTACACCACCATCAGGGTGAAGAAATAGCTGACCCAGATGAACATGGTACGTAGCAGGTTGTTCGAGTTAAACAGATCTTTAAACGAACCTTGTGGCGTAGCTTCTGCTGTCGTATTCGCAGCCTGATCTCTGGCTTTTAAATATTCCTTTGATTCTGGCAATAACCACATCATCACTGGAATGACGATAATAGGTAATAAACCGCCTAGGTAGAAAATGTTTTTCCAGTTAGAACCGAAATCGGTACTGGCAATTAACGATAAAATCGCAGCACCGACTGGCATACCACAGTACATCAGACCTACGGCACGGCCACGGTTTTGTGGTGATACCGCTTCAGAGGCCAGCGTAATCAGAATTGGCATGGCTGCACCCAGACCGGCACCGGCCAGGAAACGTACCGCCAGCAATGAGTTAAAGCTGTTGACCCATACGGTACATAAAGTAAAGACCGCAAACACGGCAGTCGACCAGATTAGCACCTGTTTACGGCCAATACGGTCTGCCACGCGTCCACCAACCAGTGCACCAGGCAATAAGCCCAGAATCCCTGCACTAAAAAACACCCCCAATTGCGAGCTATCGAGGCCAAAATGCTCACGGATACCAGCTGCGGCAATACCTGCTGCCTGGATATCCAAGCCTTCAATGACCGCAATCAAGAAACAGATGGCTACTGTCACAATCGCATGTCGATTATCTGATCTTTCCATTGGAGAATCCTTGTTTCAATCAGTGTTTATAAAAGGTTAAGGCCGCCATCATCTATGAGGATGTCCTTTGAATTAACTATCAATAAGTGGAATAAAGCGCTGGTCTGGCAAAAAATTAATAGACATTTCTTATTTTAAGACACGCAAACATATAGTTTTAGAAAGACTTAATTGAGGCATATCAATTTAAAAAAACATTAAAATCCATATAAATATCAACGATTACAAATAAACAAACAGTCAAAATTATTATTTTCATTTAGATCTGAAAAAAATCATTCAGTAAAGTTTTAAGCAGGAAATGGCATTAAAAAAAGCCTGTTCAAATAATTTTCAGGTCTAGTTTAAGTGTTTTTTTATCTTAATTCCGACCCTTTTACCTGGTTTTCACAGCTTTTTACTGCTTTTTCCAGGCAAAATTGCTGTCCGGACAGCTTCTATAGGCCTGTGCTTACTCACCAGTTCATTCTAAAGTCGAAGATGAACCGGAACTGCTGTAAAAGCACCAACTTATGCCTTATACCGGACTGTTTTGAGCAGCGGATAAAGTTGATATTGGCTTTGACTTACGGATATTGTTCTGACACACTGAATCAGTCATAATTTGCATAAGCATTATTCAATCATGACTTATTGAATTCTGACTCAAATCAAAATACTGCAACCATCCACGTTTTCTGTTTCTACGAACTTTTGTGGATGGAAAAATAGGATATTTTTTCAAAATGACTCAGCAAGCACAGACCATTCAAGGCTCAATTGTCGCAATCGTCACCCCAATGTTAGAAGATGGCAGCGTAGATTGGAAAGGTCTCGAGAAGCTGGTTGAGTGGCACATAGAACAAGGCACAAACAGTATTGTGGCCGTGGGCACGACAGGTGAAGCCTCTACATTAAGCATGGCTGAACATACACGTGTGATTAAAGAAATCATTCGCGTGGCCAACAAACGTATCCCGGTGATTGCTGGTACTGGTGCAAACTCAACGCATGAAGCGATCGAACTGACCAGAGAAGCCAAAGAACTCGGCGCCGATGCCGCACTTCTCGTCACGCCATATTATAACAAGCCAACCCAGGAAGGGTTATATCAGCATTATAAGACTATTGCCGAAGCAGTGGATCTGCCACAAATCCTGTATAACGTTCCGGGCCGTACTGGCGTCGACATGTCCAACGAAACAGTGATTCGTCTGGCCGACATTCCACAAATTGTGGGCATTAAAGATGCCACTGGCGATGTACCACGTGGCCGTGAATTACTGGCCGGTCTGGCGGGTAAAGACATGACTGTCTATTCAGGTGATGATGCCACTGCCTATCAGTTAATGCTGGCTGGTGCCAAAGGCAATATCTCGGTTACGGCCAATGTGGCACCAAAAGTCATGAGCGAAGTTTGTGCCGCAGCCATTGCCGGCGACAATGACAGCGCTGAAGCACGTAACAATACAGTTGCAAATTTACACAATATTCTATTTTGTGAATCAAACCCAATTCCGGTGAAATGGGCACTTCATGAAATGGGCTTAATTGGTACCGGCATCCGCCTGCCATTAACGCCACTTGCAGAACAATATCGCGCACCGTTACGTGAAGCTTTACAGGCTTCGGGTGTCATTTAATAAGAGCACAATATTATGCAATTACGTTTTGGTTTAATCGCTGCACTTTCAGTGGTAAGTTTGGCAGGTTGTAGTTCTTTAGCCATCAGCAATGGCTCTCTGGATTATAAAGACACCACCACCCTTGCGCCCTTACAATATCCTGAAGGTGCTGTGGCCCGACCAGCAACGCCATTGTATCCTGCACCAACGGTTGACCCACTAGCCATTGAACATGCACCGAAGCTGGAAAACAGCCGTGGCAACCGTTTCGCACTTCCTCGTCCTCCAGCCGTAGAGCCAACTCAGGCCGCTGCTGTACAGGACAACACCGCGCCAGGTCGTCCACAACCGGTTGTAGATGGAAATCAAAATCCGCTGCTCAAAATAGATGGAAATTCTGCTACAATTTGGCAGTATACGCTTGCCACACTCAGCAGCCTGAACCATAGCATTATTGGTCAGAGCAAAAACCGTTACGAAGTCACCATCTCGGTCGATCAACAGACCTACGTCTTAAGACTCACCTCTGTCGGTACAAGTAACAACCTGGCTGTGTTCAACGCCGACAACAGTTTTGCAGACAAAGAAAAAGCTGCAGACCTGTTGGCCCAGATTTACCAAAATTGGCCAGCCTAGACATTACTAGGCATTTTTTTCTGAAAAAGGTTCCCTCATGTTAAAACAAACCTTGCTCTATACTGGTAAAGCGAAATCTGTTTATACCACAGATAGTGAAGACCACCTGATTTTAGTCTTTCGTGACGATGCCTCTGCGTTCAATGGCGAAAAGATCGAACAACTAGATCGTAAAGGTAAGGTGAACAACCGTTTTAACGCCTTTATTATGGAAAAACTGGCTGAAGCCGGTATCGAAACGCATTTTGAAAAACTGCTGACCCCAAATGAAGTGCTGGTGAAAAAGCTGAGCATGATTCCGGTTGAATGCGTAATCCGTAACTATGCAGCTGGTTCTCTGTGCCGTCGCCTCGGTGTCGAAGAAGGCAAGGAACTGACCCCGCCAACATTTGAACTGTTCTTTAAAGATGATGCCTTAGGCGATCCAATGGTCAACGAATCTCAAGCAATTGCGCTGGGTTGGGCGACTGCTGAGCAGCTGGCACAAATGAAAGAACTGACTTACAAAGTTAACGATGTACTAAAAGCCCTGTTTGATGCCGGCAACATGATTCTGGTCGATTTCAAACTTGAATTTGGTGTGTTCCACGACCGTATCGTGCTGGGTGATGAATTCTCTCCAGACGGCTGCCGTCTATGGGACAAAGACACCAAGAAAAAACTCGACAAAGACCGTTTCCGTCAAGGTTTAGGCGGCGTGGTTGAAGCCTATGAAGAAGTTGCGGCACGTTTAGGCATCAACCTCGACAATATCTGATCATCTCCAAGATGAACGATAAAAAAACCGGATCAGCTGATCCGGTTTTTTATTGGCTGAGTTTTCTCACTTTCAATCGAAAAAACAAATTCAACTTATAAAAATGATCGTTTTTACATATTTTTAGTTTTGACCTATGCTTAAGCACATAGGCAAGACACGGTAAATTTTACAGTGACTGCCGATCAGTTTCGTTAATCCTCGCGGATGTTCTCTCCCAATCTAACATCCAGTTTGGCCCAATTCATCCCTCTGAATTGGGCTTTTTTTTATTGCTACTGTTGCTGCTGCATCCAGCGCCGCTGCTGTAAACGCTCGGCTTCAACTTCGCGTTTATTGCGCGCCGATTCATACAGCTTGGTGCCTTTTAATTCTGGCGGCAAATAATCCTGCAATACAAAATGCTCCGGATAATTGTGCGGATACAGATAATCCACCCCGTAGCCCTGCTCTTTCATCAGCTTGGTCGGCGCATTACGCAAATGTAACGGTACCGGCAAATTGGCGGTTTTTTCCGCCAAGTCCAGCGCCTTGTTAATGGCCAGATAGGTACTGTTACTTTTGGCACTGGTGGCCAGATAGACTGCACATTGGCCCAGAATAATCCGCGCTTCCGGCATACCAATCACCTGCACTGCGCGGAAACATTCACCGGCCAGCAACAAGGCATTTGGATTGGAATTGCCAATATCTTCCGAGGCAGCAATTAGCATACGCCGCGCAATAAACAGCGGGTCTTCTCCACCCTTGAGCATGCGCGCCATCCAGTACAGAGTCGCATCCGGGTCACTGCCGCGAATCGACTTAATAAAGGCCGAGACCAGATCATAATGCTGCTCGCCAGATTTGTCGTAACGGGCAATATTCTGCTGCGCCACTTTCACGACCAGGGCATTGTTAATACTGTTTTCTGTGTCCGGCTCAAAGGTGCCGGCAATCAGCTCGAGTAAATTCAGCGCCTTACGTGCATCACCCGCCGCAAACTGCACCAGTGCTTCAAACTCTTCAATCTGGATATAACGTTCTTTTAAGAAGCTATCATTCTGGACCGCCTGGGTCAGCAGCTGCTGGATGGCCTCGGCACTCAGTGCATTTAAGGTATAGACCTGGCAGCGCGACAGCAAGGCACTGTTTACCTCAAAAGACGGGTTTTCCGTGGTGGCACCAATCAGGGTAATTTTGCCCTTCTCGACTGCATTTAATAAGGCATCCTGCTGGGATTTATTAAAGCGGTGAATCTCGTCAATAAACACCACCGGCGTTAGTAAATCGCCGCCATCGGCAATCACTTCACGTAATTCCTTAACCCCGGTATTGAGCGCAGACAGACTGACAAAAGGACGATCAACCGCCTGCGCCAGCAACAAGGCAATGGTGGTTTTTCCAACGCCTGGTGGTCCCCAGAAAATAATCGAAGGCAAATGGCCCTGATCAATCATTTGACGTAACGGGGCCTGCTCCCCCAGAAGATGATCTTGACCGATAATCTGCGACAGATCGCGCGGGCGCAAACGTTCAGGAAGTGGAATATGGCTGTCTGACATAGAAGGTTTTCTGTACAAAGCTGCGGCTGAGTGTACTATGTTATGGCAAAATGCAGTATTTCAATAGCCGATTTTTTAGCGCTTGCTGCGGCAAACTGAGTCTAAATGTAGGCAGTTGTTTTATCAGGTTTAAATCGCCAATTTTGCTCTTAAAGATACAGACGGCCTAAAAACTTAACGTACCCAGCGCACAATATAGTCTTCTATTTCTTCTTCATTGACTTCCGTTTCAGAAATACAGCGGCCAGCGGCCGATTTTTTGGCGCGAATCACGCTCTGACGTGAACCGGTATTTAAATAATGCCAGGACGGCAGGTTTTTACCTTCTTTTAAACGGCGATAGGCACAGCTTGGCGGTAGCCAGTGAATACTGTCCAGCTTTTCCGGCGTCAGCTGAATACAGTCCGGCACCTGTTGCTGCCGGTTCGGATAGTCCGAACAGCGGGCAGTCGTACAATCCAGCAGCTTGCAGGCCACTTTGGTGTAAGCGACTTCATGACTGTCTTCATCTTCCAGTTTAACCAGGCAACATAAGCCGCAGCCATCACACAGCGCTTCCCATTCTGCCTGGGTTAAGGCTGTTAACGGATAATTTTTCCAGAATTGGGGACGAAGCTGATCAGACATGATGCACAACACTACAAAATAACCGGTCTATTATAACAGTCTTCTACAAAAGCATGTGCTATGTCATAGATACAATAGAATCATAGACTTAAATAAATAGTTGAACACTTAATAAACAAAAGCAAAACAATCAAATCAGCGACTTGCCCCTATACTTGATCAAGAAGTATAAAAACACATGGAGAAAAATTATGTTTCGTTGGGCCATTATCTTCGCTGTAATCGCACTTATTGCCAGTCTACTCGGTTTCGGTGGTGTCGCTGGTTTATCTAAAGATTTCGCGGTCATTCTGCTGGTTATTGCTGTTATTCTGGCAATTGTCGGCTTCCTGTCCCGCGGCAAGGTATAGTTTCTTATATCCTGACCCTCACAAAAAAGAAGGATGCAAATCCTTCTTTTTTTATGCCTGTGTTTAGACCGACAGCAGATACAGACAGATTATTCTTTGAAAAATAACTTAAAAATATTTTCTCACATTTGTTTAGGCCCATTGAAATGTTTTTCAAACCGCTGTCTCATTTTTATGTTTTAATCGAATTATTTCAAAAAACACAAGGATTGGACGCATGACTTTAGCAATCAAAACTCGCGAAATTCAGTATACGGCGGCAGATGGTAGCCAGTTGGTCGGTTATTTTGCTGCACCCGAAACCGATGCACCAGTCGCGGGTGTGATTGTGGCACCGGAATGGTGGGGCCGAAATGAATATATTGAACAGCGTACCCGCGAACTGGCAGAACATGGTTATGCCGCCCTGGCCATTGATATGTATGGCGACAAGAAAAATACCACCACGGCTGCCCAGGCCAATGAATGGATGAGCCAGACCTTTGAAGACCCGAATACAATTGTGACTCGTGCGTCTGCGGCTTTGGACACTTTAGCTGCCCAACCGGAAGTAAATCAGGCTAAACTGGCAGCCATTGGCTTCTGTTATGGCGGCAAAGTGGTGCTGGATTTGGCCCGTTCAGGCGCCAACCTGCAAGCCGTTGCGACTTTCCATGCCATTCTGGCGGCCAGAGAACCGGCGCAGGAAGGCAAGGTACAGGCAGAAATTCTGGTGCTGCATGGTGAACTGGACAGCATGGTAACGCTGGATGATGTGGCCAGCTTCCGTGAAGAAATGCACGCTGCCCAGGTAGAACATGACGTGATTGTATTTGAAGATGCCAAGCACGGCTTTAGTAACCCGCTGGCCGATGAACGTGCCAAAGCCAATGGCGTCGACCTCGGCTATAGCCCGATAGCAGAACAGCAAAGCCTGGATGCCATGTACCAATTATTACAACGCCGTTTGGCCTGATTCTGGCATGAGGCCATATATATTGAAAAAGATTAATGAATTTGAATAGAGGATAGAAGAATGACCGAACAAGACTGCCCATATTGCAACTTTGATGAATATGATGTCATTGCCAAAAATGATTATGGCGTGATTCTACCTGAACCGAACGCATTGTCTAAAGGCCACTGTGTCATTATCCCTCTACGTCATGTCAGTTCTTTTTTTGATGTTACCGACAAAGAACGTAAAAGCCTGATGTCGCTGCTGGAACTGGCGCGGAATGAATTACAGCTGCGCCATCAACCGGCGGGCTTTCATGTCGGCTTTAACGATGGTGATGTGTTTGGCAGCCCATCGCAGCATTTGCATATCCACATTATTCCACGCTATGAAGGTCAAATCCTCAAGCTGGACCAACGCTGGGGGATGAGCGGCAGCATCTAAGCCTTGCCGCGACCAAAACAGAAGGTGATGCTATTGCATCACCTTTTTTATTGCCTGCTGCATCGGCAAGATTTGGGTATACTAGGCGCCTGCTTAACAGTTCCGGTTCTCATGTCTGCCTTTTCTTTTTCCCACGCCCTGCTTTCCTGGTTTGATGTACACGGTCGCCATGACCTGCCTTGGCAGGTGGCCGATGACCCGTATAAAGTCTGGGTATCGGAAATCATGCTGCAGCAGACCCAGGTCAAAACCGTGCTGCAATATTTCGAGCGTTTTATTCAGCGTTTTCCCGATGTAGAAAGCTTAGGCCGTGCCTCTTGGGATGAAGTGGCACCATACTGGGCCGGACTCGGTTACTATGCGCGGGCACGCAATCTGCATAAAGCAGCTGGCATAGTGGCCCAGCAAGGACATTTCCCAGAAAATCTGGAACAATGGATGGCCCTGCCTGGCATTGGCCGCTCGACCGCAGGCGCACTGATGTCTTTGGGTCTCAGACAATACGGCGTAATTATGGATGGCAACGTCAAACGGGTGCTGGCGCGCTTTTTTGCCATTGAAGATGATCTGTCCAAACCGGTACATGAACGGGCCTTGTGGCAGCTGGCAGAACAGCTGTGTCCGACCGAGCGCAATCATGACTACACCCAGGCGATTATGGACCTCGGTGCCACCATCTGTACCCCGAAAAAACCCTTATGTCTGTACTGCCCAATGCAACAGCACTGCAAGGCCCATCAGCAGGGCCTAGAAGCCGAATTACCATTTAAAAAACCGAAAAAAGCCGTACCCGTAAGACAGGCCCAGGTGTTGCTCTTACACAGTGATGGCCAGTGGCTGTGGCAGCAGCGGCCGAATAGCGGCCTCTGGGGCGGATTATGGTGCCTGCCGATTATTGATGATCCAGCGCAGTTTCAGGCGCTCTGTCAGCGTCTGGGTCTGAAACAGCGACAACAGCAGCTGCAGATTTCACACAGCTTTACCCACTTTACCTGGCTGCTGGATGCCAGTGTAATTCCGGTCGAGCCGGACCAGCAGGAACATCTGGCGATTGAGCTGGACGCCGAATGGATGATGCCGGCACAGGCCACTGCACGTGGACTGCCGACCGCCATGAAAAAATTGATCTCGGCCGCCGATTTATGACATAGTCAAAGACTGGAATTCGAATACCATCGACATAATAATCATCAGGGAGATGCTGTGCTTCGCTCGATTTCACTCTGCTGTGTTTTCTTCAGTCTGATTCTGCTAGCGGCCTGTACCTCGGCACCGAAAAAATCTGCTGCACCCCTACCGCCGGCCATGGTTAAAAAACTGCAGCACATGCCGCTGAAAACCCGCTTGCCAGTGCCGGTACAGGGCGTCAAACGTCAACACTTGCAAGATACCTGGGGTGCGTCACGCAGTCGCGGTCGCCTACATGAAGGCATTGATATTCTAGCGCCACGCGGCAGCAAGGTGTACAGCGCCACCGAAGGCCTCATTGCCGACTTACGCAATAACAATTTGGGTGGTAAAGTGGTATGGATTCTGGGACCGGGCGGCAGCTGGCATTATTATGCCCATCTGGACCGGCATAAACGTGGCCTGAAGGTCGGAGATTATGTCAAGAAAGGCGATCTCATTGGCTATGTCGGCAATAGCGGCAACGCCCGCCATACCGCGCCGCATCTGCATTATGGCCTGTATTTAAATGGCAAAGGTCGCGGTGCAGTCAATCCCTATCCCTATTTACGTTAGTTTGCTTTAGGAAGTGTACATGTCAGAAGCATTGATCAATCGACTGGTCGAATTTGCCGAATCCGGGAATCAACAGAAAATTATGTTGAACGGCCAGAGTCATCAGGGCTGGATCATGGAAATTACTGAAGATGCACTTCTGATCAGCACCGGCTATGCCGATAAATCCGGCAAGGATGTCTGGATTGCCTTTGCCGATCTGCCTCAGGCGGAATTGTCTTACTGGGATAACCGTCAGGATCAATGGGTTCATTTCCAGCTTTAAACCCGTACAGGAGCATCATCTATGGATCGAACACGCTGCGGCTGGTGCTCCGAAGATCCGCTCTATATCGCCTACCACGACCAGGAATGGGGCCGCCCGCTTCACGATGAAGCGCAGCTGTTTGAAATGCTATGTCTGGAAGGCCAGCAGGCCGGTCTGGCCTGGATTACCGTGCTCAAAAAACGCGAATGTTACCGTCAGCATTTTTTTCAATATTCCATTGCCGATATTGCCGCGTTGTCTGATCAGGCCTTGCAGGACAAATTACAGGATCGCGGATTAATCCGGCATCCGGCCAAACTCGCAGCCATCCGCACCAATGCTCAGGCCTGGCTCCAGCTGCAGCAGCAAGGTATCAATCTGGTCGACTGGCTGTGGCAATTTGTCGATCATCAGCCCGAGCAGCATACCGTGCCCGATTATCGCAGCGCCCCGACCTATACTGCAGCCAGTGTGGCACTGTCTAAAGCTTTAAAAAAGCAGGGCTTTCAATTTGTTGGCCCCACCATCTGTTATGCCTTTATGCAGGCCGTCGGCATGGTCAACGACCATGAAGATCACTGCGCCTTTAAATCTCTTCCCCCTTTAGCCGAGGAGCACTCATCATGAGCAACACTACCATTCGTGCCTATGCCGCCATGCAACCCGGCGAAGCGCTGGTGCCATATCAGTTTGATGCTGGCGAACTGTTGCCGCATCAGGTCGAAGTTCAGGTGGAATATTGTGGCCTGTGCCATTCCGATTTATCGGTGATTAACAATGACTGGCGTTCTTCGGTCTATCCGGTGGTGGCCGGGCATGAAATTATTGGTACCATTGTCCAGTTAGGAAGTGAAACCAAAGGATTATCTGTGGGCCAGCGCGTTGGCATTGGCTGGACGGCAGAAAGCTGCCAGCACTGTGATCCGTGCCTGTCCGGCCGGCAGGTGCAATGTACCGGCGGCAGTGTCGCCACCATTGTCGGCCATGCCGGCGGTTTTGCCGATAAGGTTCGCGCCGGCTGGCAATGGGTCATTCCCTTACCGGATGATCTGGATGCGGAAAGTGCCGGCCCGCTGCTCTGTGGCGGTATTACCGTATTTGATCCGATCATTAAGCACCAGATTCAGGCGGTGCATCATGTCGGGGTGATTGGAATTGGCGGCCTTGGGCATATTGCCATTAAACTGCTCAAAGCCTGGGGCTGTGAAATTACGGCCTTCAGTTCCAACCTGGAGAAAACCGCAGAGTTAAAAGCCATGGGCGCCGATCATGTGGTGAATAGCCGTGACAGCGCTGCCCTGAAAGCCCAGCGCGGCAAGTTTGACCTGATTTTAAGTACGGTGAATGTCAGCCTGGACTGGCCGGTATATCTGTCTGCCCTGGCACCAAATGGTACGCTGCATATGCTGGGCCTGACCTTAGAGCCGTTACAGGTCTCGGCTGGTGCGTTAATTGGTGGTGGCAAAGCGGTGACAGGTTCATCGACCGGTTCACCATCGACCTTGCGCCAGTTACTGAAATTTGCCGCCCGCAAACAGCTGGCGCCGCAGGTTGAAGTGTTCCCGATGTCGCAGATTAACGAGGCAATTGAACATTTACATGCGGGCCGGGCGCGTTACCGGGTGGTGCTGAAAGCAGATTTTTAATCTGCTTTGAAGCCAAATCTATAATAGATACAATTACTCACGAATAAATTGGGCCGCCTCTGCGGCTGGCCCCGATTGTATAAAAAATGTGTTAGATATTCAGTCTGTTATGGCATATGCTTAACGATGCGCATATATTAATTAGCCAAACCGAATGATTGATGTCAGCGGTTTGATTCAAAAAGTCTGCTAACATGAAAGCAGCTTTGACACGATAAAATGATTTGAGAAAACCTATGAGTAAAGCCTTACCCATTGCTGTTGCTGTAATTTTAGGCGGTGCTGCACTTGTTCCTGTTTATTATGCAACTCAACACCCTGCCACTGTATCCTCAAAAGCATCTGCAAATGCGTCTGCGGTTGAAAAAATCAGCTATGCATTAGGCTATGAAGTTGCCCATCAAACTCCACCAGAGCTGGACATTAACAGCTTTGTGACCGGTGTCCGTGAAGGTCATGCGCGTCAGCAGCCAGCCTATACTGAAGAAGAATTACAAAAGGCCTATGAACAGTTCCAGCAGGAACTGCAACAAAAACAGGCTGATCAGGCCCAGCAGGCACAAACGGCCAGCGACGCCTTCCTGACTGAAAATGCCAAACAGGCAGGGGTACAAACCACCGCGTCAGGTCTGCAATATAAAATTACCCAGCAAGGCAATGGCAAACAGCCAACGGCCAGCTCTGTGGTAAAAGTACACTACACCGGTAAACTGGTCGATGGCAAAGTATTTGACAGCTCGGTTGAGCGTGGTGAACCAATCGAGTTCCCGTTAAACCAGGTGATTCCAGGCTGGACCGAAGGTCTGCAACTGATGAAAGAAGGCTCGAAAGCCACGCTGTATATCCCGTCACAACTGGGTTATGGCGAACAGGGCGTGCCGGGCATGATTCCACCAAACAGCACCTTGATCTTTGATGTTGAGCTGATTGAAGTAAAATAAAAAACAAGGAGAGCCTGGCTCTCCTTCGTTGTTTAGGGACGCATAATATGAAAAAAACGATCACCCTGCTCGGCCTCGCCCTGTGTAGCGCGGCCACACTGGCTCAACCGGTGACCACCAAAAGCTCCACTGAACAGCAGGTGGGCTACAGCTTTGGTTATTTAATGGGGCGCAGCAATGTCGACACCTTAAAAGGTATGGATCTGGATGCCTTTGTGGCGGGCTTAAAAGCCGCCTCACTGGGCCAGCAAGCCAGCCTAAGCGATGAAGACATGGCCCGTATTCTGACCCAGTTCAAAAAGCAGGCCGAAGCCAAACAGCTGATTGAGCTGAAACAGCGCGCTGAAGCCAATGACATGATTGGCAAGGCCTTTCTGGCAGAAAACTCGCGTAAGGATGGGGTGAAAGTCACTTCATCGGGGCTGCAATATCTGGTCTTGCAATCCGGTTCCGGAAAAAAACCGAAGGCCAGCTCCAAAGTACGCGTGCATTATGAAGGCCGCCTGATTGATGGCACCGTGTTTGATAGCTCGATGGCACGGCAGCAACCGGCTGAATTTCAGGTCACACAAGTCATTCAGGGCTGGACCGAAGGGCTTCAACTGATGCGTGAAGGAGCCAAATACCGCTTCTTTATTCCAGCGAATCTGGGCTATGGCCAGATTGGTTCTGGCGATGCGATTGAACCGAACAGCACCCTGATTTTTGATGTCGAACTGCTGGAAGTGATCAATAAATAAAGATGCTTGTGCTGCTCATGCAGCCTCATCTTTCAATAAAAGCCCATAAAAAAACCCTTTGAGACTCAACGGCTCAAAGGGTTCTTTTATAGGAGCTGAACATCTTTCGCGCTCAGCTCTCAGTAATTAAGGTTTTAAATGACGCGGTCTAAAACCAGTGGCCAGCAGACCAAGAGCATAAGCTGCCACACCCACCACACACAGCAGTAGTACTTCCAGCACACGCATCCATTGCGATACATCACCGTTATACCAGCTCAAGGCGTACCATAAGGCAGCCACCATCACCGCATTGGCCGTGCCAAACTGGAACAGCAGTTTTTTCCAGTGCCCACCAAAACGGAAAATATCGCGTTTATGCAAATAGAAATACAGCATACCGGCATTGACCAGCGCGGAACCTGAAGATGCCAGTGCCAGCGCCATGTGCTCGGCTTCCCAGTCAATCAGTTTAAACAGCCCAATAAACACCACGTTTAAAATGGCATTGGCTGCCACCGCCATTAAACCGACCCGAACCGGGGTGCGGGTATCCTGCTGGGCATAAAAGCCCGGAGCAAAAACTTTAATCAGCATAAAGGCGATGACCCCGGCACTCATACATTGCAGGGCCAAGGCAGTCATCTGGGTATCTTCCCAGGTGAACTGGCCGCGCTGGAACAGGGCCTGAATAATTGGGGTCGACAGCATAAACAGTGCAATACTGGCAGGCACACCAGCCAGCACAATAATTTTCGCCGCCCAGTCCATCATGCCACGGAATTTTTCCTGATTCTGCTCGGCATGGCGCGCCGACAAGGATGGTAAAATCACCGTACCAATTGCCACCCCAATCAGGCCCAGCGGCAACTCGGTCATCCGTTCGGCACTGTACAGCCACGATACCGAACCATCCTGCATAAATGACGCCCAGATGGTGTTCAGCAACAGGTTAATCTGGGTCACCGATACCCCAAACAGGGCCGGCAGCATCAGCTTCATGATGCGCTCAACGCCTTCATGCTTGAAGTCGATTTTTGGCGGAATCAGCAGCTTTTTACGCCATAATTCCGGAATCTGGATCGCCAGCTGCAAGGCTCCGGCAATAATCACCGCCCAGCCCAAGGCCATAATCGGCTCGGCCATATACGGCGTTAGCCACAGGGCTCCGGCAATCATGGCCAGATTTAGTAGCACCGGTGCAAAGGCCGGCGTGGTAAAGGAGCCATAACTGTTTAAGATGCTGCTGGCAAAAGCGGTCAGCGACATAAACAGCAAATAGGGAATGGTCAGGCGGAACATGTCCGTGGCCAGCGCAAATTTTTCCGGATCACTATGGAAACCCGGCGCATAAACGTACATCACCGCCGGCGCCGCCACCATAGCAGCCAGTGTCAGCAGGCTCATCACCGAGGCCAGACAGCCAAACACCCGGCTAATCAGAATCTGCACTTCGGCATGGGTGCGGCTGGTTTTATATTCGGTCAGAACCGGAATAAAGGCCTGGGAAAATGCCCCTTCAGCAAACAGTCGCCTGAAAAAGTTCGGGATACGAAAGGCCACCACAAAGGTATCGAAATCCTTTCCCGCACCAAACACATTTAATAACACAATATCCCGCACCAGTCCCAACACCCGGGACAGCATGGTCATCGCACTGACAATAAAGGTCGATCGCCAAAGCGCCATCGGAACCACCCAAATAAAAATTTAGCCGCTATTGTAAAGAAACCTAAGCACAAGTTTCGTTATGAATTGATGAAGATGCTGCTTCTATCCTGCTGTTGCAGTCACGCAGTAAAGACCGGAACCGGCTCCAGTCAAAATAAGGTCCCGGATCGGTCTTGCGCCCCGGGGCAATATCGGAATGTCCAGCCAGATGACGCTGGATTTTCGGATAGGCCTGCTGCAAGGCCGACACCACTTCCGCCAGTACCTGATACTGGATCGCTTCAAAGGGCAGATCATCACTGCCTTCCAGTTCAATGCCAATGGAATAATCATTACATTCCGGCTTGGCCAGATAACTGGAACGTCCGGCATGCCAGGCGCGGTCATTGAAATTGACACATTGCAGCACTTCGCCGCTACGCAAAATCAGCAGATGCGCCGAGACCTGCATCCCTTCAATGGTCTGAAAGTAAGGATGCGCCGACCAGTCCAGCCGGTTTTGAAAAAACTGTTCGATATAACCGCCGCCAAACTGTGATGGCGGCAAACTGATATTGTGAATCACCACCAGCTGAATTTCGGTCTGCTGCGGACGCTGGTTAAAATTCGGTGAAGGCACCTGCCGCGCACCTTTTAACTGTCCCTGGATGACCTGAAAAGAAGCCGCCTGCTGCATAGAATGATCCTGATATTTTTTTCAGTATAAAAATTTAGCCCATCCTAAAACTTTCAGCTGAAAATCTCAAATCAGACAAAAAAGCCGCGAAAAAGCGCATCGGGCCAGCCGAACAGTGCTAATATATCGCGCAATTTTCATGGGTAAAGAGATAAGGACAGGCAATGAGCATACCACAATCTTTATTGGAGCAATCTATCCAGATCAATATTCAGCAGGCCCTGCAGGAAGATATTGGCGAGGCAGATATTACCGCTTTACTTACCCCGGAAGATGAACAGGCCACCGCCACCATTATCAGCCGTGAAGACATGGTGCTGGCCGGTCAGCCTTGGGTGAATGCCTTAATCCAGCAGTACGATCCAAGCGTTCAGATTGAATGGCTGAAACAGGATGGTGATCGCGTGGCGGCCAATGAAGCCTTTTTAAAGCTGGCCGGTTCTGCACGCAGTTTATTGACCGTAGAGCGCCCTGCCCTTAACTTTGTCCAGACCTTATCGGCCGTGGCCACCAAAACCGCCGAATATGTGAAACAGCTCGATGGCCTGCACACCAAACTGCTGGATACCCGTAAAACCTTGCCGGGTCTGCGGATTGCACAAAAATATGCGGTCACTGTAGGCGGCGGTCAAAACCATCGTCTGGGGCTGTTTGATGCCTTCCTGATTAAAGAAAACCATATTATGGCTGCTGGCGGTATTGCCCAGGCCATTGCCAAAGCCCATCAAATTGCACCGGGCAAACCGGTGGAAGTAGAAGTTGAAACCTGGGATGAGCTGAATCAGGCTCTGGACGCTCAGGCCGATATCGTGATGCTGGATAACTTTAGCCAGCAACAGATGATTGATGCAGTCAAGCATGTTGCCGGTCGCTGCAAACTGGAAGCATCGGGCAATATCACCATTGCCAACCTGCGTGAAGTGGCCAGCACTGGTGTCGATTATATTTCTATGGGCGCTCTGACCAAAGATGTCAAAGCGGTCGATTTATCCATGCGTTTTAATGCTTAATCGCAATTCGATATTTGTCGATAACGAAAAAAGGTGCCTCATGAGGCACCTTTTTTATTCATTTAGGGTAAGTCGATGGCCGCAAGACTTTAATCATCTGCACGGCCGTCGCCATCACGGTCCTGATTCAGCATGGTGCCATCACCATCACGGTCATTGGCCGTATCACACGCGCTTAAACCAAAGGCGCCCATCGCCAGTAAGATCATCAAGTATTTCATGGTACATCCCTCTTTTTTGCTGTTTTAAAAAATCACTGCGAGTTTTAGTAAGCCATGAAGCTCGGTTTCAGCATGTTGGTTTTTGTTATGAAGATGAATCTGCGCACAGCCGCTGGTTACGTTTGCTTCAATCACAAAAAAACGCATCCGGAGATGCGTTTTATAAATATATTGTTCTGATCTTGCAGTGTTTACCAGCCTAAGGCCTGTTGCTGCTTTTTGATCAGTTCCTGAATGCCCTGCTCGGCCATTTCCAGCATGGCATTACATTGCAGACGGGTAAATGGTTTATCTTCAGCAGTGCCCTGAATTTCAATAAATTCACCGGCCTGGGTCATCACTACATTCAGGTCAGTCTGGCAGTTTGAATCTTCTTCATAGCACAGGTCCAGCAATACTTCGTCCTGATACATACCCACAGAAATAGCAGCGACCAGACCTTTTAACGGGTCCTGTTTAATTTTTTTGCTTTCCAGCAGTACATTCATGGCATCGACCAGCGCCACCGCTGCACCGGTAATCGCGGCAGTACGGGTACCGCCATCGGCCTGAATTACATCACAGTCAATGGTAATGGTATTTTCACCAAGTTTTTTCAGATCGACCATGGCACGCAGGCTGCGGCCAATTAAGCGCTGGATTTCCTGAGTACGGCCGCTCTGTTTACCCCGTGCCGCTTCACGGTCACTACGCGTATGGGTAGAACGTGGCAACATGCCATATTCTGCAGTTACCCAGCCTTGGCCTTTGCCTTTTAAAAAGCGCGGTACCGAGTTATCAATACTGGCAGTACACAGCACTTTGGTATGACCAAATTCAACCAAGACAGAACCTTCCGCATAACGTGTGTAATTACGGGTAATTTTGACATCACGCAATTGATCTAGGGTACGTTGGTCGATACGCATAAGTTGTCCTTATTTTGACTCAAATAAATTGTCGGCCAGTATAGCAGATGCAAGCGCACAGGTTTTGTCCCCGGGTCGGCTTTTACACAATCTCGCCACAGAAAAGCGGGCCCTGCACAGCCAATGCAACAGCATGGCTGCTGCCCGGGCCGATTCTGCTCTATAATAGCCACAGAGATGAATTTTTAAACAGTATCAGGGATGTGACATGTCGATTCGGGAAGAACGTAAGCAGCAAAGTCGTCAGGCCATTTTAGATGCGGCCCTGACCTTAAGTACTGCCGAGCGCTCTTTTAGCAGCATCAGCTTAAGGGAGATTTCCCGCCATGTCGGGCTGGTGCCAACGGCGTTCTACCGGCATTTTCAGGATATGGATGAACTCGGTGCAGAACTGGTCGATCAGGTGGCGCTGCATTTAAAAAGCATTCTGCATCAGCTGGGTCAGGCCTATTTATATCTGCCCAATGCCAAAACCCGGACCAGCGTCGAACTGTTTTTTCAGGCGGTGGATCAGCATCCGCAGCAATGGATTTTTTTAATTGCCGAGCGTTGGGGCGGCTCGGCCACGGTGCGTCAGGCCATTGCCCGGGAAATCGAGTTTTTAATTGATGATTTTGCCAATGATCTGAAACGGGTAGAAAGCGTGCAGCATTTTGAACATCCGGAAGATTTTAAAGTACTGGCCAATATTTTAATTAACCTGTCCTTTAACTGGGCCATGAGCTGGATTGGCCTCAGTCGCCAATTTGAAGGCGAGGCCTTAAGCCAGCAGCAGCACCAGTTTACCGAGCAGACCATTATCCAGGTGCAATTACTGTTTCGTGGTATCAGCCATTGGGAACGCCCAAGCACCACAATGCATGAAAACGCAGCACTAAAAAACCCGCTTTAAACAGCGGGTTTTTAACATCATGTTGGGCTTTTATTTGGCTTTACGTTCTTTATCGACCAGGTAATTCACCACCTGAATCACTTTGCCGTTATCGCCCGACACCACATATTTACCATTAACCACCACTGCCGGCACACCGGTCAGCTGGTATTGGCGCGCCAGTTTATTGGCCTGTGCCACTTTAGAGGTAATCGCAAAAGAGTTAAACATGCTGTTGAACTTGGCTTCAGGAATACCGTATTTGACAAAGAATTTGGCCTGGGATTTCTGGTCAAAAATCTGCTGGCCTTTGTCATGAATGGCATGGAATAACGGCAAGTGGGTACGTTTACGGACACCCAGTGCTTCCGACACATAATAGCCGCGCGCATTCATTTCCCAGACCTGGTTCATGGCAGCCGGAGTGCGCACAAAGTTCACATCTTTTGGCAGCTTACGCAGCCAGGCTTGCATATGCGGCTCCAAGGTAAAGCAGTGGCCACAGCCATACCAGAAGAATTCACGGACTTCAATTTTACCCGGCACATCGACTTTGCCCGGATTGGCCAGTACGCGATAGTCTTGGCCTTCAACAAAATTGGCCGCCCATGCGCCACTTGAAATTGCAAACATTGCGGTTGCAAGGCTACCCAAAAGAAACTTTTTCATTGAACTTATTGTCCTCATAAATCGTTATGATTAGCTTATGCGAACACTATAAATCAATTATGCCGTTTTCGTTTTGCTTCTGTGAACTTTTTTACGGCTTTTATCGCTTTTTCCAGAATAAACGCTACACTAAACAGCATAGACTTTTTGAAATCATAATAACTTGATTGAGGTGACACCAATGTCGCAACTGAATGTTGATCCGCAAGAAATTGCCAAATTTGAAGCATTCGCAGCTATATGGTGGGATCAGCATTCTGAGTTCCGCCCTTTGCATCAAATTAACCCGCTCCGTTTAAACTGGATTGATGAACATTCAGGCGGACTGGCTGGCAAAAAAGTGCTGGATGTCGGTTGTGGCGGCGGCATTCTTTCGGAAAGCATGGCGCGCCGTGGTGCCGATGTACTCGGGATTGATATGGGCGAGGCGCCGCTGAATGTGGCACGTTTACATGCCCAGCAGGAAGGCGTCGAAAATATTGAATATCGCCAGATTCCGGTCGAGCAACTGGCAGAAGAACAGGCTGGCCAGTACGATGTGGTGACCTGTATGGAAATGCTGGAGCATGTACCCGATCCAGCCTCAATTATTCAGGCCTGCCAGAAGCTGGTCAAACCGGGCGGCCATGTGTTCTTCTCGACCATTAACCGTAATCCGAAAGCCTATTTATTTGCGATTATTGGCGCGGAATATGTGCTGCGTATGCTGGCCAAAGGCACGCATGATTATCATAAATTTATCAAGCCGTCCGAACTGGCACACGATATTCGCAATGCCGGCCTGAAACTGAAAGATATGACCGGTTTGCACTATAACCCACTGACCAAACGCTACTGGCTGGCGCCCAATGTTGATGTCAACTATATGGTGCATACCCTGAATGAAGGTGGCCAATGAAAGCGGTTTTATTTGACCTCGACGGCACCTTAATTGATACCGCGGCCGACTTTATCCGCATTATTCAGGACATGTGCCGCGATAAAGGCTGTGACATTGTCGCCGCCGAGCAGATTCGCACCCAAGTCTCTGAAGGCGCACGCGCCATGGTCAAGCTGGTATATCCGGAGCTGGAAGTGGAAGACCCGGTCTTTTTAGGCCATCGCCAGCGCTTTTTAGACCTTTACGGCGCCGATATTGCGGTAGAAACCGACCTGTTTGAAGGCATGTATCCACTGCTAGAGCAGCTGGAACAGCAGCAAATTCCCTGGGGTATTGTCACCAACAAGCCACGCTGGCTCAGTGAAGCGCTGTTAAAAGCCCTGAACCTGACCGAACGCTGTGCGGTACTGGTCTGCCCGGAAGATGTCAGCAAGACCAAACCCGATCCGGAACCGATGTATCTGGCCGCAGCACAGCTGGGACTGGAACCGCAGCAGTGTATTTATGTCGGCGATCATCCACGTGATATTGATGCCGGACGCAATGCCAGCATGTACACCATTTTAGCCGCCTATGGCTATTTACCCTTACAACACAAAGATGACTTAACAGCCTGGCAGGCAGACTGTATAGTGAATAATGTCACAGAATTACATCAGGTCTTGCACCAGATGCTGTCACAGCAACAACAACATTCAATCACTTCATAATTACAGCAAAAAAACGGAGGTCGATCATGAAATATTCAGAATATCAACCTCGCCCTGATCTGCTCAAAGATCGCGTGATCCTGATTACAGGTGCGGGCGACGGTATTGGACGTGCAGCCGCGATCAGCTTTGCACTGCACGGCGCAACCGTTGTCCTGCATGGTCGCACCCTGAATAAACTAGAAGTCATCTATGATGAAATTGAAGGTTTAGGCGCGCCGCAGCCAGCCATTCTTCCGCTACAGCTGTCCAGTGCGTCATCGCGTGATTATGAATTGCTGGTCGATACGCTCGACAAGCAGTTTGGCCGTCTGGATGGCATTTTGCACAATGCCGGCATTCTGGGTGAACGGACCGAACTGGTGCATTATCCGGCTGATGTCTGGGATGATGTGATGGCCGTCAACCTGCGTGCACCCTTTGTTATGACCCAGGAACTGCTGCCTTTACTGGAAAAATCGGCACATGCTTCGGTGGTATTTGCCAGTTCGGGCGTCGGTCGTGAAGTACGTGAGCGTTGGGGCGCCTATTCGGTGTCTAAAATTGCCATTGAAGCGGTCAGCAAACTGTTTGCCCAGGAAAATGTACATCCGAATATCCGTTATAACTGCATTAATCCGGGCGCGACCCGCACCGCCATGCGCGCCAAGGCCTATCCGGATGAAGACCCGAAAACCTTGCCGACACCGGAATCAATCATGCCAGCCTATTTATATTTAATGGGCGATGACAGTCTGCACATGAACGGCCAGAGTATTGATGCGCAGGATTAATGCCCTTGCTGTATCCATGAAGGAAGCCCTGTGCTTCCTTTTTTATGCCCATCCATAAAGCTGTAATTGCTTCCACTTTGCGTAAATATACCGGTTTGGGCTTAAGTCGGCTTGAATTTCAGCAAAATTTGCCGATACTAAAGCCCTGTTTCTGATTATCCCGAGATACCCATGTCTGACTTTAGCAATATCACAGTAACGACCCATGAAGATGGCATGGTGTCTTTATTGATTAATGGTCAAGCCATTTCTGAAAAATACGGCATGAAATTTGAAGCCAGTATTCTCGATGAGCTGCAGGCACTCGAGGCCGGGCAAAACCTGAAACTGTTTGACCAGTTTATCTTTTCGCATACCGATCTAAACTTTGAACATCACTACAGCTATGTCACCGGTATTTATAAACAGGCCGAGGACTATGCCGTCTATAAAAACTTTGTCTACCGGATTCTGGTCGATGGCCAAGCCCCGGTCGAGCATGTGATTACCAAACAGGGCCAGCCAATGAGCGCTGAAGATGTACGTGAATTTATTCAGGCACATATCCAGAAGTCACTCACCGACTATACTGACCTGAAATATGCCTACTAAACACATGCTTGAATCCAGGACCTGCGGGTCCTTTTTTTATACGCTGCTAAATTTTATGCACTGCCAAACCGTAAATCGTATTTTTAAATCATTTTTATAATATTATTCGGTTTTTAAAATTAAAACATCCGACCTATACTGCTACTCAACCGCAATGAATCAATTGAAGGAGTAGCACATGGTCGACCAGCAACGTAAAAATGACATTATCCGTTCCATTGAACACTTACAACTGCCCGCCAGCTTATTGGCTGTACTTGAAGATGGCCAACAGGCCGAATGTCTGGCCCATGCCATCGACTCCCTGCAGGACTTAAGCCAGCAATGGAACTGACTGCGGGCAGAATCCCGGAAATACGGGCTAGGCTTTTTGCGCCCAATGTTGTATAACCAGTTCACGTGACAACAGATAAGTCTTTCATCATCTGTTACTTTTCCAGCATAATATCCAAAATATCTCTGCTTTCGATAAAGAATTAACGATCTTTCTTCACAGTTTCTCTGCATTTTTTTCGTACAGTAAGACACAGTGAAATAAAAGACGATAAACGAGGTTTTTTCACATGAAAAAGATAGTGACAGTTATGGCGATCTCTTTCAGTGCGTTGCTGGCCAGCGGGATCACTGCGGCTGCACCTCAATTTGACAATCCGGGACGCGGCTATGAACAGTCACGTCAGCACGGTCAGGGCAAAAAACATCGTGAATATCGTGAATCGAAAGAGGTTTATGAAAAACGCCGCCAGCGTGAAGAACGGGGCTATCAGCGTTTACAGCAGCATACATGGCAAACCGGTTATGTCATGCCGCAGCATTATCGTGGCAATGGCTACAAAGTCGAATATAAAGAACATAACCTGCCTAAACCGGACCGCAAGCAGCAGTGGTATAAGGTCAATAATGACTATATTCTGGTCAATGCCGATACCCACAGTATTCTTAAAATCCTGTCGTTCTAAGCTGCACTCCAACCGTTTCAGTCCCACTCCTCGGTTGCCCAAACATCAGTTTGGGCTTTTTTATATCGGCACTTCCTCAAACTGCTATTTTGGCTGTAGGGCAGATGCTAGCGGGCTTTCAGGCTCTCCGCTTTTTCTTCATGATTTTCACAATTCATCTCAATTGCTCTCATCCTTTATCTCAACTTTCTGGTTAATTTGAAGGTATTCCAGAGATATACAGTTTGACTCAAAGGTGAGCGTCATGAAAAAAGTATTAACCACCATTGCCCTGTCTTTAAGTGCGTTTATGGCCACCACAGCCATGGCTGCGCCTGATCATCGTGATCATGACCGTCGTGCGGCAACCCACTACAAACATCAGGACAGCCGTTGGGACCGTGATCATAAACGTCCGGTTGTGCGCGTAAATCCGAGCCGTGACTGGCGTGTGGGCCAGACCTTACCACGTGCCTATGACCAGTCCCGTTATAAAGTCAGTGACCGCGAAGCGCGCCGTTTACCAAACACCGGCCGTTATCAGCAGTGGTACAAAATTAATGGCGATTACGTGATGATCAACGAACGTACCAACCGGATTATTCGCATTATGGGCTAAGGGTTTCGTCTCATTTTCCGTTATTTAAAACTTACTCAAACCTACTCAATGTGGGTTTGATGTTTAATTCCTACTTCACCATCAAGAACCTAAAGCATTTGCTTTAGGGATTACCTCAATTCCATAGGCTGTCACGGTGTAACTCACCGCCTTAATCACCACTTATGCAGTGATTAAATCTTTATCCGCATATCGCAGGATATTAATTGATGCATTAACATCACGATTTTGGATGGTTTGGCAAACTAAGCACTTCCACTCTCGCGCAGAAAGTGTGAGAGATTGATTTAATTCACCACAGCACGAACACATTTTACTACTTGGGAAGAATCGACCAACCGAAA
>NZ_VPBE01000070.1:0-1276 GCF_013418895.1 Acinetobacter sp. YH12116
GAAAATGCATTTCAGTTCTTTGCAGGAGTACCTCAGGAAATCCTGTTTGATAACGCTAAAACGATCATGATTGAACGGGATGCCTATCAGGAGGGGCAGCATAAATGGAACCCCAAACTGCTCGACTGCGCCAAGAAATACAGCTTTCGTCCTCGCGTATGTAAGCCCTACCGTGCACAGACCAAAGGCAAAGTTGAACGCTTTAATGGATACCTCAAATCAAGCTTTATTGTGCCATTGAAAGCAAGCCTGAAGACTTCGGGTTTACTGTTAGATGTTGATGTCGCCAATGCCCACATTGGCCGGTGGCTGCATGAAACCGCCAATCAGCGGATTCATGCCACCACGCAAGAAAAACCGGCTGTTCGACTACAACAGGAGCAGCAAAAATTTACGCCATTACCGCAATCAGATACAGGTTCCAGCACTGTACCTGTTGCAGCAGCACAGCATGTCATACCCTACGAGAGTTTGCAGCATCCCTTATCTGTATATGACCAGTTGCTAGGAGTTTCCTGATGAATCTGCAATACGACCGTATAGAGCAGCTTTGCCAAAAGCTCAATCTGCCTGCCATCGCATCACAATGGTCACATCATGCACAACAAACATTAGGTCAAGATGGAAGTTATGCCGACTTTGTTGAAGCGATCTTGACGCATGAATATGCTGCCAGGCAACAGCGCAGCCAGCAGGTACTGATGAAACTCTCAGGCCTGCCTCAAGTCAAAACCCTGGAAGACTATGATTTTAATTATGCCCTAGGGGCCCCTAAATCACAGGTGATTGAACTGTTCAATCTGAGCTTTATTGCTAGAGCAGAAAATGTGGTGTTTCTCGGGGCTAGCGGAGTAGGAAAAACGCATTTATCTATGGCATTAGGCTATAAGGCCATCATGAACAACATTAAGATCAAGTTCATTACCGCAGCGGATTTAATGCTGCAACTGAGTACAGCCTATCAGCAAGGTAAATTGAAAACCTATATGCAACGGGTGATACTCGCCCCAAAATTACTGATTATCGATGAAATTGGTTATTTACCGTTTGGACGTGAAGAAGCGAATCTGTTCTTTAATGTGATTGCCAAGCGTTATGAAAAAGGCAGTACGATATTGACGAGTAACTTACCCTTTAGCCAGTGGTCTAAGTCATTTGCGGATGATGTCACGTTGACCGCTGCGATGTTAGATCGGCTATTACATCACTGTCATGTGGTACAAATATCGGGTGAGAGTTATCGTTTGAAGGATAAAAAAAGAATTGGGATTCAGCC
>NZ_VPBE01000071.1:0-1181 GCF_013418895.1 Acinetobacter sp. YH12116
TCTCTGTACACGACAAAAATAGATAACTCATTGAAATAATGTCACAATAATTGTTTTCTAACGACGAATACTATGACACATCTCAATGAGTTATATCTTATCTTAAACAAATCTCTAAAATGGAACAAGTCACATTTAAAGTGCTTTGCGCTCATCATGCTTGTGATTATTTTAAAGCAAACATGTAATCTTTCTTCTGCATCTAAAGCCTTGCCCATCAAGTGTTTACCACAATCATTTTATCGACGTATGCAGCGCTTCTTTGCAGGTCAGTATTTTGATTATCGTCAAATTTCTCAGTTGATTTTCAATATGTTTTCATTCGACCAAGTGCAACTGACTTTAGATAGAACCAATTGGAAATGGGGAAAACGAAATATTAATATCCTGATGCTCGCAATCGTTTATCGTGGAATAGCGATACCTATCCTTTGGACATTGCTTAATAAACGTGGAAATTCAGATACGAAAGAGCGTATTGCTTTGATTCAACGCTTTATAGCCATTTTTGGTAAAGACCGTATTGTGAATGTGTTCGCAGACAGAGAGTTTATCGGTGAGCAGTGGTTTACATGGTTAATTGAACAAGACATCAACTTCTGCATTCGTGTTAAAAAAACTTCATTGTCACCAATCATTTAGGAAAGAATCATAAAATTAGTGATTTATTTCGCCATCTTAAAGTTGGTCAAATTGAATGTCGTAAACGACGGATTTTGGTTGGTCGGGTGAAACTATATATAAGTGCACTACAGTTAGAAAATGGAGAGCTTTTACTCGTCGTTTCTCCTCAGTTTAATGCCAATGCTATTCAGGATTATGCATTACGCTGGGAAATTGAAACCTTATTCAGTTGTCTCAAAGGACGCGGGTTTAATCTTGAAAATACGCGCTTGACAGACCCTAGACGAGTGAAAAAATTGATTGCGGTGTTAGCTATAAGCTTCTGTTGGTGTTACTTAACGGGTGAATGGCAACATAATCAAAAAAAAGCGATAAAAATAAAGAAGCATGGACGACTCTCAATGAGTTTATTTCGCTATGGTTTAGACTATGTTCAAATGGCGATTCAGCGTTTAATTGGTTTTGGGAAAAAAGAAGAGTTTAAGGAAATTTTGGCAATTTTAAGAAAGCAGAATCCTGATAGGATAAGGGTTCTGTGAAATTTGTCGTGTACAGAG
>NZ_VPBE01000072.1:0-1160 GCF_013418895.1 Acinetobacter sp. YH12116
CGCGACTCATGAGTGCTCGGTTATATGCGGGCCAATTGGTTGTGCGGTAGATTTTGTGTGCAGGCTTCTTCATTTGAAAATTATATCGCTGAAAAACCCTTTACAGATAGGTTTGTGCAACAAAGCCATGTATAAAACTAATACTATATTCTTTACTGTTAATTACTAAATGATCGGCCCATTCATCACCTAAATCATCACAAAAAATATAGTCATCCTTTGAATGTAATTTTTCAACAAAGTGGAACATTGAGCCTTTACTAAAATGTTTTTGACCAGCTTTGAATGTACCCTTTTCCGATTGAATTTTTTCTATATCCTTTTGGGGATGAAGCATAGCTAAAATAGATTCTATTTCAGATGTTCCAGATACATCCTCAAAACAGTTATCCATACAATACATAAAGCGAGGGTCATCGAAAGTAAGACAAAATAAACCTTGTTTATTAATATAATTTAATAGGCTTTCTATCTTACTATTCTCTTCAACTTTAAATTTTCTAAGTAATTTAGATGAAATAGATAAAGTTCTCTTATTTTTATTTACATATGATGTTGATTCTAAATTTATTACTCTTAGATTTTGATTAAGCTCATATACCCTACCTAATTGATCAAACAATTTTTTATAGATTCTAATAGAAGGCTCTATATATTTTTTTGTTTTCTTAATTTTTCCATTTATTTTTTCTTTTTTAAATAGCTCATATTTTAATAAAATTGTTCCATCTTCAATTTTGTCTTCAATGGCTGAAATATCAATCAATAATGCACTTGGATTACATTTAGAAAGAACATCTCCAAGAGAAACTTTTTTTGCAAATTTTTTAAGAAAATTATTTTCTTTTGAAGTATTAATAAGTTGGATTTGACTATACGCCCAATCAGTTATCTCCTCAATGGATTGTCTTGGCGATGATTCAACTATTCTTCCAGTCGATGAAATAGATTTTATTTGACCTTTTTCCTTAATTTTTAAATGTGAAGGAATAGATCGTCCCGCAGAATGTGATGAGAAAGATGACCTAATATCGGCGAATTCAAACATGAGGTGCGACAGTTTCAAAAGCCTTATGATAATCAACAAGCTGAGCAAACTTCTCTAATGGTGTAAGCCAATCTAACGCTTTTCTAGGACGAGTATTCAGTGACATGGCAAC
>NZ_VPBE01000073.1:0-1087 GCF_013418895.1 Acinetobacter sp. YH12116
GGCGAATTCAAACATGAGGTGCGACAGTTTCAAAAGCCTTATGATAATCAACAAGCTGAGCAAACTTCTCTAATGGTGTAAGCCAATCTAACGCTTTTCTAGGACGAGTATTCAGTGACATGGCAACTTGATTTAAATAATGCTGATCTGCCTGATTTAAATCAATCCCTTTAGGTAAATATTGCCTAATTAAACCATTCATATTTTCGCATGTGCCTTTTTGCCATGGTGAATGTGGGTCACAGAAATATACATCTATGCCTAAATCTTCTTCGAGTATTTTATGTTCTGACATCTCACGTCCACGGTCATAGGTCAACGTTTTACGCAGTTCTGCAGGTAAATATTTCAGAGCTTCAGTTAAAGCCTTGCGCACTGATTCTGCCTTTGCATCAGGTAATGTTGCCAAGATACAGAGCCGTGTATTTCGTTCAATAAGTGTTGCTATCGAACTTTTATTGTCTTTACCTTTAATTAAATCGGCCTCCCAATGACCCGGTATTTTTCTTTCTTGAACTTCAGCTGGGCGCTCATGAATAGTTTTAATATCCTGTAATATAGAATCTTTTTTAGGTTCACCGTTAGCTTTTCGCTTTTTATTTTCATGACGCAGACAGGATAATAAGTCTTTTTTCAACTCACCCTTTGGTAATGCTCGTATCGTTGAGTAAATCGTTGTATGGCTTACATTCATTGTTTGATCCAAATCAGAAAATGTCTTTAAACGCTTCGATATTTGCTGAGGAGACCATAAACAACGGATCGCTTCAACAATAAATCTCCAGAGGATTGAGTCGATTTTGAGTTTTCTGTGACCACGTCTACGTCTAGCGAAGGTGTTATCAGAAGCATATCGAGCTTGATAAACGTCATTGATGCTATTTCTTTTAAGTTCACGATAGATCGTACTAGGATGTCTTTTAATAAGTTCAGCAAATTTTCTGGGTGAAAAGCCTTCTTTTCTTGACTCAAGCATTAATGCAGTACGATCTTCAAAGCTAAGATGATGGTATGACAATTTTATATACTCCATAAACCCTTTAAATTAATTAGGTGGTTTATGTCGCACTTCAAGTTTTACTCTGCC
>NZ_VPBE01000074.1:0-1072 GCF_013418895.1 Acinetobacter sp. YH12116
CAGCGGCTATGCAATATAGCTATGCTGAAAACGTTACCAGCTTTGAATCCGCTTTAGCAAAAGTACAAAGTTACCAGACTCAAGACAAGCTGTGGCAACAAGTTCAGCAAATATCTGAATTGAATATTCAGCAAAGTCGGTTATGGCAGAATCCAAGTATAAGTTTAGAACAGTCTGGCTTTGGCTCAGGTCAAGAACAGGAATTCAATGTTGGCGTTAGTCAACCTCTAGATCTATTTGGTCAGCGTAAGCTGAACCGGGTGATTGCCAATACCTCGAATCAACAAATCCAATTGCAACAGCAATTATGGAAGGCACAAAGCCAACTGATTGTTAAATTTGCATGGTCGCAATTTGCACTTGCTGAGGTTGAGCAGTCTGCTTATTCAGTACAGTTAAAAACAAGTAAAGCCAATCTGGACAGTGCCCAGAAACGCTATCAGGCAGGCAGTATTGCCCTGGTTGATTTTGAGCGTACCCAAATTGAAGCGCTAGAAATCCAACGACTTTATCAGCAAGCGATGCTGAATAAACAAGCTGCCGGTCGTCAGCTGTCTAATTTGTGGGGGGGAGAAACATCTTCACATCTTCAATTGAATAAAACCGCTATCCCTTGGCCAGAGCAAAGTCTCCAAACTGTGCAACGGTATATTGCTGAAGGGTGGCTAGAAAAATTCTATGCCTTGAACATTCAGCAATCGGATCATCAAATTGAAAATTTAAGAATTCAGGCACGTCCCAATCCGACTTTAAATGTAGGCATGAAACGTAGCAAAACCCCTAATGAAAGCAACGATACGACTTTGGCAATCGGCGTGGCTATTCCACTGAATATTTTCAACCGCCAGCAATATGCGATCCCGATGGTCCAGCAACAGCAAATATTGCTGAACCAACAGCAGCAGCGTGAGCTGAAGCAACAAATACTCAATATTGCCAACAGCATGCATCAGCTCAAAGGTTTACGTAGCCAGTTCGATGCCACAACAGCACAAGTTACTTTGGCGACCAAAGTTCAGAGCCGTACTTTACAAGGGTTTCAGGCAGGGAAACTGTCCATTACCGACGTTCA
>NZ_VPBE01000075.1:0-1024 GCF_013418895.1 Acinetobacter sp. YH12116
TTGATGGCGCAGATGGTACCGATGGCAAATCAGCTCTGGATCTGGCTCGTGAGATTGGCTTGATTGGCCCAGAGGGTACGATCACCGATATGTTTAATGCCTTAAAAGGTGCAGATGGTATTGATGGTATTGATGGCGCAGATGGTACCGACGGCAAATCAGCTCTGGAATTAGCTCGTGAGATTGGCTTGATTGGCCCAGAGGGTACGATCACCGATATGTTTAATGCCTTAAAAGGTGCAGATGGTATTGATGGCGCAGATGGTACCGATGGCAAATCAGCTCTGGATCTGGCTCGTGAGATTGGCTTGATTGGCCCAGAGGGTACGATCACCGATATGTTTAATGCCTTAAAAGGTGCAGATGGTATTGATGGTATTGATGGCGCAGATGGTAAATCTGCACTTGAGTTAGCGATTGAAGCAAATCTGCTGCCAGCGGGCGCAACGCTAACTGATCTGATGGCCTACTTAAAAGGTACTGATGGTGCGGATGGTGCAGATGGTGCAGATGGTGCAGATGGTAAATCTATTCTTGATGTGCTCATTGAGGCAGGTAAGTTGCCACCCGATGCTACAGAAGAAGATCTTGTCACTTTATTAAAAGGGGCAGATGGGGCATCTATCCTTGAAGTCTTGATTCGAGAGGGTGTTCTGCCAGAAGGTTCAACGTCTGAAGATTTAGTTGAGCTTTTAAAGGGTGACGTGGGGGCTACTGGTGATACAGGTGCGGACGGTCAATCGGCTTATGAAATTTATGAAGCCGGTGCGATTGAAGCGCAACAGCAAGCGATCGAAGATGCTATTGCTGATTTAGGTGATGAAGCGGCATGGTTGGCTGAGAATCCGGGAGCTACACCTGAAGACTATCAGGCAGCAGTTGATACTGTGACCGCAGATGCGGTAGCAGACCATCCGGTAATGACAGAAACCGAGTGGCTGGCTTCCCTCACAGGTGATACGGGAGCCACTGGTGATACAGGTGCGGACGGTCAATCGGCTTATGAAATTTATGAAGCCGGTGC